>NZ_JBFULD010000030.1:0-19558 GCF_056400505.1 Terrabacter sp. P5_B1 | reverse complement strand
GGCGGCGGCCCGAGCCGCCGAGCGTCGGGCCACCCGTGAAGGCGACGTGGACGATGACTTCGACGACACGTTCGACGACAGGTTCGGCGGCGAGGACATCGACCTGGTCGACGCCCTCGAGGACGCCCCCCCGGCTCGTCTCGAGCCGCCGGTGCCGGTCTTCGGGCGCGACGCCCCGGAGGCTCCGAGCGGCACCCAGTCACGCATCGCCCTCGCGATCGTCGGCGTCCTCGTGCTCGTGGCCCTCTTCATCGGGGTGGGCAACGTCATGAAGATCGGCCAGCACGACGGCACGCCCGCACCGGAAACGGTGACCCAGACCCGCGCGGCGGGCTCCACCCGGCCGCCCACCACGTCCACGCCGGCGCCGCCGACCACGACCCAGGCGCCTCCCGCGGCGGCGCCGGTCGCCGTCGTCGGAGGCACGGGCTTCGACCCCGAGGACGGCACCGAGACCGACCAGAACGTCAAGCTCAGCCACGACGGCAACCCCGGCACCGAGTGGCGCTCCCGCTGGTACGGCTCGGACAGCTTCAACGGCAACAAGGCCGGGGTCGGAGTCCTTCTCGACCTCAGCGCCCCCACGGCCGTCAAGGAGGTCCAGCTCGTCCTGGGCGCCGCGCAGGACGTCACGGTCTACGCCACCGACTCCGCCTCCACCAAGTCGCTCGACGGCGCCCAGAAGATCGGTTCGGCCACCAATGCCAACGGCACCGTCGTCATCAAGGCCACCGGCGAGATCCGGCCGGCCAGCAAGATCATCATCCTCGTGACCAAGGCGGCGCCCGCCGAGGCTGCGAACCACTACCGCGCGCAGATCAGTGAAGTGACGGTGCGCTGACCGTGAGCTCGGGGGATGCCGCTCCGATCGCCGACCTGAGCGACCGGGAGCTGCTGGCACTGCACGTCAACGGCGACGACCATGCCTTCGCGGAGCTCTTCCGCCGGCACAAGGACCGGATGTGGGCCGTCGCCCTGCGCACCGTCCGCGATCCCGAGCTCGCCGCCGACTGCGTCCAGGACGGCTTCATCGCCGCCTTCCGCCGCGCCGACTCCTTCCGCGGCGAGGCGGCCGTGACGACGTGGCTGCACCGCATCGTCGTCAACGCCTGCCTCGACCGGCTGCGCCGGCGCCGGCCGACGACCGAGCTGTTCGAGTACGACCTCGCCGACGGGCACGACCACCACGCCTCCACCGAGGTGCGCCTCGACATCCAGGAGGCTCTCGCCCGGCTCCCCGAGGGCCAGCGTGCCGCGCTCGTCCTCGTCGACATGCACGCGGTGCCCGTCGCCGAGGCCGCCGTCATCCTGGGCGTGGCCGAGGGCACGATCAAGTCCCGCTGTGCGCGGGGGCGGGCTGCCCTGGCGCAGCACCTCGGACTGACGCCCGGCGTGCGCCCGGTCGAGCAGGACTGATCGGGGTACGTCCCCCGCACGGGCCGCACGAGCCGCACGAGTTCCCCACCGAACAATGGTTGAATCCCGGGGAACCCGACGGCCACAGGGGGCCGTCGAATCCGCGGCGACCGGCACACCCCTGCCTGCCCGTACGACCACTGCACGCTCTGCCCGAAGGACCACATCGGTGGACGAGTCCGCGAACACCCCTGAGCACGACCGACCCTTCGACATCCCCTACCGGCACGACCCGACCGCGCCGGCCGCCACCGCCCTCGGTCCCGAGATCGAGGACGAGGGCCCCGAGCCGCACATCGATGCCCACCTCGACGCCCGGGTGCGTGACCTGCTCGCCGACGCGCCCGACCCCGGTCCGATGCCCGCCGACGTGTCCGAGCGCATCTCCCGGGCCCTGCTGGATGCCGCCCGGCTGCGCGTCGACCCGGGCCCGCTCGCACGCGGGAGCTTGGAAGGCAGCTCGGAAGGCGGCCCGGAAGGCGGCTCGGCCGGCCCGGGCGGTGGCCCACGGCCGGGAGGCGGCACGGTGCTCGCGATGCCGTCGCGCGCCGAACGGCCCAAGCCGATCTATCTCGCAGCCGCGGTCGCTGCTGCAGTCGCCGTCGTCGCCGTGGGCGCCTCGGCCCTGCACCTGACGAAGCGACCGAACGGGGCGGCGGCCATCGGCGACACCTACAGCTCGGGCGCCGGCGCGTCGCCGTCGAGTGCCCCGTCAAGTGCCGCACCGAGGTCCCCATCGGGTGCCTCGTCCGGCCCCCCGGCCACGACGCCCGGCGTGCACATCCAGCTCAGCACGACGGCATACTCCCCCGGGAACCTCGCCGCGCAGGCGAGAGCGCTCCTCGACCACCCCGGTCAGCCGATCGGCGACCTGGCAGCCGAGTCGCCGGCCATCGGTCCCATCGCCACGCCCACGGGCCTGGAGTCGTGCCTGAGGGCGATCGGTGCCCGGGACAGCGCCGACTCGGCGCCCGAGGCGGTGTCGGCCGATCTCGCGACCTTCGACGGACACCCCGCGGTCGTGGTGGTCGTGACCCGTGCGGGCGTCAGCACCGCCTGGGCGGTCGAGCGCAGCTGCACGACCGGTGCCCCCGGGGTGCTCGAGGGCCCCACGCCCGTCCGGTGAGGGCCGGCGGCCGTGAGCTGCCGCGCGTGGGAACAACGACCACCTAGGATCGGTTGAGGCCTATGCGGCTCGTGGCCGCTCGCAGCACCGGCACCCTGTCGGTCACCGAGCTGGTCGAGCGGTCACGACACGAGAAGCGTCACAAGGAGCAGCCCACATGTCCCGTCCGGACACCGTCCGCAACGTCATCATCATCGGCTCCGGCCCCGCGGGCTACACCGCGGCGGTCTATGCCGCTCGCGCGAACCTCGCGCCCCTCGTCTTCGAGGGCGCCGTGACCGCCGGTGGCGCGCTGATGAACACGACCGACGTCGAGAACTTCCCCGGCTTCAAGGACGGCATCATGGGCCCCGACCTCATGGACGGGATGCGCGCCCAGGCCGAGCGATTCGGTGCCGAGCTCGTCACCGACGACGTCACCGCAGTCGACCTGACCGGTGACGTCAAGACCGTCACGGACGGCGAGGGCACCGTCCACCGCGCCCGCTCGGTCATCCTCGCGATGGGCTCCGCCTACCGTGAGCTCGGTCTGCCCCGCGAGAAGGAGCTGTCGGGCCACGGCGTCTCGTGGTGCGCGACCTGCGACGGCTTCTTCTTCCGCGACCAGGACATCGCCGTCGTCGGCGGCGGCGACTCGGCCATCGAGGAAGCGACCTTCCTGACCAAGTTCGCCCGCACCGTGACGATCATCCACCGCCGTGATGCCCTGCGTGCCAGCAAGATCATGGCGGACCGCGCCCACGGCAACGACAAGATCCGCTTCGCGTGGAACTCCGAGGTCGCCGAGATCCACGGCGAGGGCAAGCTCAGCGGCGTCAYGCTGCGCGACACGGTCACCGGCGAGATCCGCGATCTCGCGATCACCGGTCTCTTCGTCGCGATCGGCCACGACCCCCGCAACGAGCTCGTCACGGGTGTCGTCGACACCGACGACGCGGGCTACGTGCTCGTGGACGGCCGCTCCACGCGTACCAACCTGCCCGGCGTCTTCGCGTGCGGCGACCTCGTCGACCACACCTACCGCCAGGCCGTCACGGCCGCAGGCTCCGGCTGCGCGGCCGCCCTCGATGCCGAGCACTACCTCGCCGCCCTCGAGGACACCGCCACGCCCGCCGAGGCCGCCGCCGAGGCGGCCGTCATCGACGAGACGGACTCGGGCGAGATCCCCGACGTGCGCGCCACCGTCGGCGCCGACGCCTAGCCTCGACCCAACGCCACCAGCCCGCTCGACCCAGCCAGCCCCGCCGCACACCGAGAAGGATTCCCCATGGCACTGAAGAACACGACCGACGCCACCTTCGCCGACGACGTCCTCATGAGCGACAAGCCCGTGCTCGTCGACTTCTGGGCGACGTGGTGCGGCCCGTGCCGCAAGGTCGCCCCGATCCTCGAGGAGATCAACGAGCAGTACGGCGACAAGATCGAGGTCGTCAAGCTCGACACCGACGCCAACATCGACACCGCCGCCCGCTACGGCGTCGTGTCGATCCCCACGCTCAACGTGTACGTCAAGGGCGAGGTCGTCAAGACCATCGTCGGCGCGCACCCCAAGCCCAAGCTGCTCCGGGAGCTCGAGGAGTTCATCGGCTGACCAGCAGGTCACGACCGTCGGGGTGGTCCACCGTCACGGTGCCACCCCTTCGGCGTACTACGCTGCAGACGGCGCCCGACCACCCCCGACCGACGCACAGCCCCCGCGACCCGTTCGGAGCCCTCCGAGGAAGGAGCCAGATGACCCCCCAGCAGTCAGTCGTGCTCCGGCGCGGCGACTCAGGCCCCGCCGTGGCCGCCGTGTGCGAACGGCTCGTCCTCTCCGGCGACCTCACCGGCGTCGGCGAGCCCGTCTACGACGAGCGCGTCGAGGAGGCGGTCAAGTCCTTCCAGCAGCGTCGCGGGCTCATCGTCGACGGCGTCGTCGGACGGTCCACGTATGCCGTCCTCGACGGTGCGCGCTGGACCCTCGGTGACCGCGTGCTGCGTTACCTGCCCGAGCACTTCATCGAGGGCGACGACGTCGTGGCCCTGCAGGCCCGCCTCGCCGAGCTCGGCTTCACCCCCGGCAAGGTCGACGGTCTCCATGGACCGAGCACCGACTCCGCCCTGCGGGCCTTCCAGGCCGCGGTGGGCCTGGTGCCCGACGGCACGGTCGGTCCGGAGACGATGCGCGCCTTCGCGGGCCTGCGGCGCTCCGTCAGCGGCGGATCCGCCAACGCCCTGCGCGAGCGGGAGCACATCCGGCGCGGCGGCTACAGCCTGAGCGGGCGCACCATCGTCCTCGACCCCGGCCACGGCGGCGGCGACTCCGGCGCCCACGGTCACCGGGGACTCGCCGAGGCACACCTCGCCCTCGACCTCGCGCGCCGCATCGAGGGGCGGCTGTCGTCCCACGGCGTCAGCGTCGTCTTCACGCGCACGGAGGCGACCGACGGGGGCACCGACGAGGAGCGTGCGGCCTTCGCGAACTCGTGCGAGGCCGACCTCGTCCTCTCGCTGCACACGGACCACACCGCGTCCGGCTCGGCCCACGGGGCGTCGACCTACTTCTACGGCCATCCCGACAACCCCGGGCACGGCGACTGGTCGGTCATCGGCGAGAGCTTCGCCGACCTGCTCCTGCGTGAGGTCGTCGCTCGCACCGGCCTGACGGACTGCCGGTCACACGCCCGCACCTGGCCGCTGCTGCGTCGCACGCGCATGCCGGCAGTGCGCCTCGACTTCGGCTACCTCAGCCACGAGGGGGACGCCGCGTCGCTGGCCAGCCCCCAGGTCCTCGACCACGTCGCCGAGGCCGTCGTCGTGGCTCTCCAGCGCGTCTACCTCGGCGAGGCCGACACCTCGCGCACCGGTGTGCTGCGCCTCGACGACCTCCGCCGCCACCTCGAGACCATGCGCGCGCAGCAGGTGTCCGCCGACAGCTCGGTGACCGGTGCGGCGCGAGCCGCACCGGTCAGTCGCGGTGGGTGACGTGCGCGTGGCTGGAGCCGTGCGGGTGGGTCTCGGGCACGGGGCGCATCCCCGGCACGCGTGACAGCGCGCGTGCCAGCGCCGCCGCCGCCTCGTCGCGCCACGTGACGACCGTCCGCAGCTCCATCCGGAGCCGTGGGTATGCCGGGTGGTCGCGTTCGACGTGGAAACCGACCTTCTCGAGGAAGGCCGCGTCGAGCACGCAGGCGTGTCTCGAGACGGCGAGCGGACGCGCGGCCACGGCCTCGAGCGACCGTGACCGGTGGTGCAGGGCGTCCTTGGCCGCCGCCTGCACGAGCGCCTTGCGCAGGCCACGGTCGGCGTGGCCCGGCAGGGTCGTCGCCGTGAGGAGCATGAGGGTCGACGGGTCGGACGGCGCGGTCGCGAACGCCGCCAACCGGGGCACGTACCGCGCCGGCGCGACGAGCACCTGACCGGCCGGCTCGCCGTCGACGTAGGCGACGCGGCCGGGGGGGCCCCAGTCGGCCGTGACCGTCTCGACCCAGTCCAGGAGCAGCTCTCCCGGCTCACGCGGGTCCGCATGGCCGTTGCGCGGCACCGTCTGCCAGAACGTGCAGGGAGCGCACGCCCCGACGAGGTCCGCGACGCGGTCGGGGGTCAGGGGCCGGAGCTCACGCATCATGTCTCCTGACGGCCCTCATGACCCCATTCTGGCCCGCTCGCCGCCGGTCGCACCATGACCCCGGGGCAGCCGTGTCACGCCCGGTGCGCGCGACGGCGTTCCCCGGCCACGCGGCATACCGAATTAGGGTGGGCGCATGAGCGAGCCGGGCACCTACGTCGAGAAGAACTTCAAGCGCGACACGAACTACATCACCACCCGGATCACGGCCGACGGGCGCGACGGCTTCCCCGTCGAGGCGGGGCGCTACCGTCTCGTCGTCGCGCGCGCCTGCCCGTGGGCCAACCGCGCCATCATCGTGCGACGCCTCCTCGGGCTCGAGGATGCCCTCTCGATGGGGATCTGCGGCCCGACGCACGACAAGCGGAGCTGGACCTTCGACCTCGACCCGGGCGGCCTCGACCCGGTGCTGCAGATCCCGCGCATCCAGGACGCGTACTTCAAGCGCGACCCCGACTACCCCCGCGGCATCACCGTCCCGGCGATCGTCGACGTGCCGACGGGCGCCGTCGTGACGAACGACTTCAAGCAGATCACCGTCGACCTCGAGACGCAGTGGCGCGAGTTCCACCGCGAGGGCGCCCCCGACCTCTATCCCGACGCCCTGGCCGACGAGATCGAGGCGGTGAGCGAGCCGATCTACCGCTACGTCAACAACGGTGTCTACCGCTGCGGTTTTGCCGGCACCCAGGAGGCGTACGACAAGGCGTACCGCCGGCTGTGGGACAACCTCGACCTGCTCGAGGAGCGCCTGACGACGCGCCGTTACCTCGTCGGCGACCACATCACCGAGGCCGACGTGCGCCTCTTCACGACGCTCGTGCGCTTCGACCCCGTCTACCACGGCCACTTCAAGTGCAACCGCAGCAAGCTCATCGAGATGCCGGCGCTGTGGGCCTATGCGCGCGACCTCTTCCAGACGCCCGGGTTCGGCGACACGGTCGACTTCACCCACATCAAGCAGCACTACTACGTCGTGCACACCGACGTGAACCCGACGGGCGTCGTACCGCTCGGGCCCGCGCTCGAGAACTGGGCCACGCCGCACGGACGCGAGGAGCTCGGCGGCTCGCCCTTCGGTGACGGGACTCCCCCGGGACCGCCACGCGAGGTCGTGCCCGCGGCGCACAACCCGGTGCTCGCCCTGCTCGACGGCTGACGGAGCGACACCGTGTGCCGGTGGGTTCCCCTGTGCTGCAGAGGAACCCACCGGGGTGCCTGCGTCAGGTGAGGTAGAACGACGCGAGAGCAGGGGCCAGTACTGAGGCGGGCACCTGGTGGAACTCACCCGGGAGCTCGACCGCGCGACCGTCCGGCAGGGCGTCGGCAAGGACACCGGCCGAGTCGTGCAACCACGGCATGGCCGTGCCGCTGCTGCAGACCGCGAGGAAGGGCACGGTGACCCGGAGCAGCGTCTCGGCGGGGAGGCCCTGGTCGTCGCCGCCGAGGCAGAGCCCGTCGTACTTGACGGTGTAGGTCAGCGCGAGCATCGGCTCCCACATCGGTGTGCCCTTCATGCCCTCGACCATCTCGGCGGGCATCCCGACGACGACGTTGTTGAAGTAGCGCAGGATGCCCTCACGGTCACCGGCCGCCTCGAAGCGCTCGAGCGTCCCGATGTAGTCGTCCGGGGCGGGTGGCCACGCCTCGGTGCGGTAGGGGACCTCGATCGCCGATGCCCTGCTGATGGGAGCCCCGGCGGCGACGGCCTCGAGGACGAGCGCGCCGCCGGAGGACACGCCGAAAGCGTAAGCATCAGAGTCGGTTTCGCCCGCAGCCTCGATGACGGCCGTGAGGTCCTCGATCTCACGGCCGACGGTGTAGGGCTGGGTGTCACCGCTGTCACCGCGGCCGCGACGGTCGTATGTCACCCCGGTCAGGCCCAGCTCCCCCAGCGCCTGCGCCAGGTCGCGGAAGGACCCACGGTCACAGAATGCGCCCCCGACGACAACCGCGACCGGACCGGACCCGTAGGCCTCGTAGACGATGGTGGTGCCGTCCGCCGACGTGACCTTCTCGACCTCGCTCATCACTGACTCCTCGCCGTAGGTGGCCCCACTGTCGGGACCCTCATCCCTGCGTCGATCGAGATCGGGGCATCTCGACACGGCGACTGCCCAGGAAGTCCGCCCCGCTCACGTGCGTTTGCGTGAGAAGACCTCACGTCGGTCCTCCTCCGGAACGGTCTCCATGAAGTCCATGACCGCTTCCGTGAGCGCCGGCCAGGTCTCGTGCCGCTCGATCGGCACGACGGTGCCGACGACCTGGTCCGTGTGCACCTCGACGAGGTTCCAGGACTGCGGCCCGTCCACGCCCATGAGCAGTTCGCGCGGGGCACCGACGTCGTCGACGTAGCTGACCCCACCCGCGACGAGGACGGGCACGCGCCCCAGCGTGCCGAAGCTCGTGACGTGGAGGTGCCCGCTGAGCACGGCGCGGACGTCGCTCCCGTCCAGGACGTCACGCAGTCGGTCGACGGCCTCGAAGTCGAGCAGCTGCATCACCGGTGACCGGTAGGAGATCGGCGCGTGGTGCATCACGACAATGGTTCCGTAGCGGGACGGGGTCGCCAGTTCCCTTGCGAGCCAAGCATATTGGTCATCGGACAAGCCACCATGGTGATAGCCGGGCACCGCCGAGTCGACGGCGATGATGCGCAGACCACGGACGTCCGTCACGGTGTCCTGTGGCGCGTCGGTGTCGACGCCGTAGAGCGTCCGGGCCATCGGCCGCCGCTCGTCATGGTTGCCGCCGGTGAGGACGAGCGCGCAGCCGAGCCGGCCCACGACCGGGTCCACGATGTCCCGCAGGAGGGAGTAGGCAGCCGGGTCGCCGCTGTCGCTCAGGTCGCCTGAGATGACGAGGGCGTCGACACGTTCCCGCGAGGCCTCGACCCGGCCCAGGGCCCTGCGCAGCTGACGTTCGGTGTCGATGCGGCCGGCAAGCAGACCCCCGCCTGCGATGAGGTGGGGGTCGGAGAGGTGCGCGATGACGTGCGTCGGCGCCGGCCGGGATCCGGTGAGGGCCATGGCGCCACCCTAGGCGCAGTCGCCAACTCTCGTCCTGCGCGACGTCGCACGAGGTGCGAGGGTGGAACCGGAGGTTCCCGATGCCCATTCCTCACGCCGTCACGCGGCTGAACAAGAAGTACCTCAACCAGATCCTCGTGCACCTTGCCGGGCACGGATGGTTCGTCGAGCTCGAGCACGTCGGCCGCCGGTCGGGTCGCACCTTCCGGATCCCGATCATGGCCTTCGACCGCGGCGACGTCGTGACGATCGCCCTGACGTACGGGAGCGACGTCGACTGGCTGGCCAACCTGCGCGCCGCCGGCGGCGGTCGGATGCGCTTGCGTGACGAGCTGCTCGTCCTCGGGGCTCCCGCATCCCTGGCCGAGGCCGAGGGCCACGCCCGGATGCCCCAGCCGCCGCGGCTGTTGCTCCCGATCCTCGGGTGCCACGACTACGTGGAGATCCCGGTGCTGTCCCGCGCGCGGTTCAGTGGTTGGTGAGCCCCGCACGCCCCTGGCGCGGACCTCAGTGCCGCACCTGGCAGCTGGGACACCAGAAGAGCCTGCGCCCGGCAATCTCCTTCTCCTGCAACGCTTTTGAGCAACGAGGACACGGTTGCCCGCTGCGCTTGTAGACGAGGAACCGCCGGTCGAACGTGTCGCCGAGACGTTCGCCGGTGAGACGTCGGGAGATCGCACCGCCCCGACCGGACCCCCTCGCTCGTACCGCCTCCTCGACCTGGTCCGGCATCGTGATGATCTGGGAGAAGGCGCGTCCGAGGGGCATGAGGAGGACGAGGTCGTCCCAGATCTCCTGCCAGACCCCTGGGGACACGTCGACACCCCGCGTGAGGGGGTCGACGGCCAGGCGGTGGAGCACCTCGCAGCGGTAGACGKTCCCGACGCCGGCCACGACAGACTGGTCCATGAGCAGCTCGGCAACGGTGCGCCGGCTCCGGTGGACCCGGTCCCAGCCCGCACCGGGCCGTTGCCCACGTCGCAGCGGATCGGGGCCGAGCGTGGCGACGATCTCACGCTGCCTTGCCCGGTCGACCAGCGAGCAGATCATCGGCCCACGCAGGTCTGCGAAGTGATCCGGACCCACGAGACGGAGCCGGACGGCTCCGACCGGGGGTGAGGGGTGGCCCCCGACGAGATGTTTCACGGGAAACATGCCGATGAGGCCGAGGTGCACGTGCAGGGTCGCATCGCCGATCTCCACGAAGAGATGCTTGCCCCACGCCTGCGCGCGCTCGAAGATCCGGCCGTCCAATCGGTCGGCGTCGGCAGCGAAACGGCCCTGGGGGCTCGTCGCCCCCACCTCGTGGCCGCCGAACGCGCGCTGCAGGCGGTCTGCCAGCGCATGGATCGTGTGACCCTCGGGCACGTGCCGTCCCCTCCCTCCTGCACCCCCGCGGTTGTGGCGTATTTCAGCCGAACGTGCCGAAGGCCTCGGTTTCGTCGGAAGCGGGCACGCCCATCAGGCCCAGGATGCGGCGCAGGTCCTCGATCGAGGCGAACTCGACCGTGATCTTGCCCTTGCGCTGCCCCAGGGCGATGGCGACGCGTGTCTCGAGGTGGTCGGAGAGGCCGGTGGTGAGCTCATCGAGCTGTGGATGACGAGCCCCTGCGCGGGGGCGACGCGCCTTGGGGGCGTCGTTGCCCTCGCCGAGGGCAACGAGCTCCTCGACGTTGCGCACCGACAATCCCTCGGCGACGATGCGTTGGGCCATGCGCTCCATCGCGGCGCCATCGGCCATGCCGAGCAGGGCGCGGGCGTGGCCGGCACTCAGCACGCTCGCAGCAACACGGCGCTGCACGAGGGGCGGCAGCTTGAGCAGGCGCAGCGTGTTGGAGATCTGGGGTCGGGAACGGCCGATCCGTGTGGCGAGCTGCTCGTGGGAGCAGCCGAAGTCATCGAGCAGCTGCTGGTATGCCGCAGCCTCCTCGAGCGGGTTGAGCTGGCTCCGGTGGAGGTTCTCGAGCAGCGCGTCGCGCAGCAGGTCGTCGTCGCTCGTCTCCTTGATGATCGCCGGGATGACCCCGAGCCCGGCAGCCTGTGAGGCGCGCCACCGGCGCTCACCCATGATCAGCTCGAAGGTGCGCCCCTGCGCCTCGTCGAGCTGGTCGGCGGGGATGCGGCGCACGACGATGGGCTGCAGCACGCCGATCTCGCGGATCGAGTGCACGAGCTCAGCCATGTGGTCCTCGTCGAAGACCGTGCGCGGCTGCTTGGGGTTGGGTCGGATCGAGTCGATGTCGAGCTCGGCGAACTCTGCGCCAGGCACGACCGCGAGTCCGGTGCTGGCGGTCGTCTCGTCGGCGCCAGAACTCGCGTCGCCCTCCGACGCCTCTCGCAACGTCCCGCCTGCCGTCTCACCTGACGTCTCACCTGCTGAGGTCGACCCATCGGCCTGGTCGCTCGTCGGGACGAAGGGGTCGGAGTGCACCGGCGCGCCGCCGTGCGAGATCTCGGCCGAAGGTGGTTCTGGCTGCTTCTGTTCGGCGAAGAAGACGTCAACCGGACGTCCGGCGCCTCCGCTGGGTGTGCTCGGGATGAGTGCTCCGAGACCTCGACCCAGTGCGCGTCGCTTCTCCGCCATTCAACTACCCTTCACCGTCTCGAACGCGGCCATCGCGTCCGTCGGCCAGTCTAGGTGCACGATGGTGGTCCCCCGTGTACCCGGGGCCGGGCATCTACCGGCATTCGGAGCCGTCCAACCGTCAGGACCTCAGGTTTCACGTGAAACACGCGCCCGCACGTGTGCTCACCGATCTTCAGGATGTCGTCCTGTTTCACGTGAAACAGGATCGCCACGTGACGGTGGCGACCCTGTGCACGGTGCTCCCAGGACTAGCGAGCTCTCACGTCGGTCCGGCTGCCCCACGGTCGGCCAGCTCGCCGGCAGCCTCGAGATAGGCGAGGGCACCACTGCTTGCAGGGTCATACGTCATCACGGTCTCACCGAAGCTGGGCGCCTCGGAGACGCGCACCGAGCGAGGGACCGTCGTGCGGAGCACCTCCTGGGGGAAGTGCTCACGCACCTCGTCGGCGACCTGCGCCGAGAGGCGGGTACGCCCGTCATACATGGTGAGCAGGATGGTCGACACATGCAGCGTCGAGTTGAGGTGACGCTTGATCAGGTCGATGTTCTTGAGCAGCTGCGACAGGCCCTCGAGCGCGTAGTACTCGCACTGGATGGGGATGAAGACCTCGCTCGCGGCAACCATGGCGTTGACGGTGAGCAGGCCCAGGCTGGGCGGGCAGTCGATGAGGATGTAGTCGAACTCATGGCCCGCCTCGCCGGCGGCCGCGATGGCCTTCTGCAGGCGTGACTCACGAGCGACGAGCGACACGAGCTCGATCTCCGCGCCGGCCAGGTCGATGGTGGCCGGGGCACAGAACAGGTTCTCGACCGTGCTGCACGGCTGCACCACGTCGAGCAACGGAGTGCTGTCGACGAGCACGTCATAGACGGACGGGACTTCAGCGTGATGGTCGATCCCCAGCGCCGTGCTGGCGTTGCCTTGGGGGTCGAGGTCGATGACGAGCGCCTTGAGTCCGGACTGCGCCAGCGCCGCAGCGACGTTGACCGTGGTGGTGGTCTTGCCGACTCCCCCCTTCTGGTTGGCGACCGTGAGCACGCGTGGGGAGACCGGCTTGGGGAACCGGCGACCCGTGAGCTGGATCCGGCGCCGGGCGTTGTCGGCGAGCTCCCGCCCCAAGGGTGTGTCCGTGCCAGGCGTCGGGATGGCAGCAGCGAGCGCTTCCCGGTCAGCACGGTCGTCGTCCACCTGAGTGTCGGCAGTGCGGTCATCCACAGGCTTGTCCCCAGCCTGCGATGCGACGATTTCCCGTTCAAAGGCGGGCGTTGTCGGGACTTCGTCCACCGCATTGTCCACAGCGGTGGACAGCGAGACCTGACTGTCGGTGACCGGGCCGTCGGCAGGCGTCTCCAGGGCGATCACGTCACCTTGCGCRTCGGTTGCTCCTGCAGCGGCCACGACACCTCCCGAGGGCGCCTCGTCCGTTTCACGTGAAACATTCATCATGCGGGCCAGCCACCCCAGACGTCGGTGCTCCGGTTCCGGGTCTGGTTCGCTCGGCCAGCCCAGATTGGTCGACATCGTCACGGGGACAGCACCTCCGGGGTTGAGGGTCGACCGGCGGAGTGATCCGCACGCATCGCCCGTCGAAATGGTCTGGGCACGATCATCGCTGATCGCGCGGCTTGTCGCCGACTCCCGGGCCGGAGCGTCGCGCACCCCGTGGCCGATCGGCCCGGCGGCGAGCAGATCCAGCACTCGAGGGCTGACGCGAGCGGAAACGTCGACGGTCCACGACGTCTCCGATCGTGCATCGGAGCACGATCGTCGGCTCGCCCAGCACCGAGGCACCGTACTCGTCCATCCCGGCGTCGACGACGCCGAGGCGCGTCAAGGCGGTGCGACTCTCGGACAGCTCATCTGCGGCGCGGCTCCCCTTCAGGGCGAGGAGGCTGCCTCCGGCGTCGAGGAGCGGCAAGGTCCACTCGGCGAGCTGGACGATGCGGGACACCGCACGGGCCGTGACCCAAGGGGCATGGAGCCGGTCCCAGAGGGCTTCGGCGCGCGCGGTGTGGACGGTGACGTTCGCCAGCCCCAGTTGTGCCACCGTTCCACTGAGCCATCCGGTGCGTCTCGCCAGGGGTTCCACGAGGTGGAGGTCGAGGTCCGGACGGGCGATGGCGACGGCAAGTCCCGGCAGGCCGGCACCCGACCCGACGTCGATGACCCGCTGTGTCTCCTCGCGACGGGGGATCGCCTCCTGGATCACCGCGCAGTTGAGAACGTGACGGTCCCACAGGCGAGGGGTCTCGCGCGGACCGATCAAGCCGTGGCTGATCCCGGTGTCGGCCAGGATCGCCACGAAGCGCTCCGCGAGCTCCAACCTGTCGCCGAAGAACGCCGCGGCAGCAGGCGGAGTCGACGGTGGATCAGCCGCGCCGAGAGCTCCGTGAGTCACGCGCTCTCACTCCTAGGTTCGTGCATGTGGCGGTGGTGCCTGAAACAAGGTGCCGTTTCACGTGAAACGGCCTCTCTCATTCCGGCAGGATGACGACGTGACGGTGCGGCTCGGCACCCTCGGACTCGGAGACGAGCCCGGCGGCCGCAACCTCGTCGTGCACGACCTTGCGCTCGAAAGCGGTCATCGGGTCCAGCGAGCGCTTCGTGCCGGAGTCGCTGACCTCCGCAATGGCGGCCTGGGCGAGCTCGACCAGCGCGGATCGACGCTCGGCCCGGTACCCGGCGACGTCGAGCATGAGTCGGCTGCGCTCGCCGGTCTCGGCCTGGACGGCGAGCCGGGTGAGCTCCTGGAGGGCCTCGAGCACCTTGCCCTCGGTGCCGACGAGACGCCGCGGGACACGGCCCTCGTCAGAGTCGACGATGGCAATGGCTGCCCGGTCGCCGTCGACGTCGACGTCGATGTCCCCGTCGAGGTCGGCGATGTCGAGGAGGGTCTCGAGGAAGTCCGCAGCCACCTCGCCCTCACGCTCGAGCTGACGGACCCGTGACTTCTTGTCGCCCTTGTCGCTTCTGCCGCCCTTGTCGGCGCCGGCTGGCGCGTCACCCGGCTCGCCCCCGGTGTCGTCGCCCAGATCGGCGGAACCCGCTGCGTCCTCGAGGCGGGGCTGCGCGGCGCCGGTCTCGTCGGCCGGGACCGCTGCCTCACTCGGCTCGCCCACCGCAGGGGACTGCTCGGTGGACTGCTCGGTGGACTGCTCGGTGGGCTGCTGCGGTGCGGTGTCGACCGGCGTCTCGACGTCGGTGCCGTGGGGGTCGCTCATGAAAACTCCTTCGTTCACCGGGGCCAGTCTGTGGACAAACTACGTTTCCGCAGGTCAGAGGCCCATGGCACTGTGGACAAGTATGTGGACGAACTTCAGCGACGGTTCTTGGTCGGCTGGGTCTTCGGCTGGGTGCGCGCGCGCTTCTTGCCCTTGGGCTGCTGGCGCTGGCCTGACTTGGACGCGTCGTCAGGGACGGTCTCGGAGGTCTCGAGGCCCGGCACCGTCAGCTCCTGCATGTCCTTGCCCTTGCGCTTCAGGCGCTCGCGACGGGCGCGCTCGGCCTCGGACCCGGGAGCCGGCATGTTGCGGATGACGTAGAACTGCTGGCCCATGGTCCAGACGTTGGTGGTCAGCCAGTAGAGCAGGACGCCGATGGGGAAGTTGATGCCGGAGAACGCGAAGAAGAGCGGCATCAGGTAGAGCAGCACCTTCTGCTGCTTCGCGAAGGGGTTGTCGAGCGCGGAGGCCGGCATGTTCTTGCGCATCAGCTGGTACTGCGTCGTGAACGTCGTCGCCGACATGAGGACGATGAGCACCGCGCTGAGGATCTTGACGTTGAGCGTGGTGGAGTGGACGAACGAGTCCGACAGCTTGGCCCCGAGGATCGTCGAGGTCTCGATCGTCTGCGCGACCTGTCGGGTGATCGGGCCGATCGGCTGCTGGGTGCCCTCGGCGATGCCCTTGAGGTTGTTGAGCAGCTGGAAGAGTGCGAAGAAGAACGGGCTCTGGATCAGGATCGGCAGGCAGCTGCTGAACGGGTTGGTCCCGGTGCGCCGGTAGAGATCCATGATCTCCGCCTGCTGGGCCTTCTGCGACTCCGGGTCACGCTTGCCCTTGTACTTCTTCTGGATCTTCTGCATCTCCGGCTGGATGAGCTGCATCCGGCGGGAGGAGTGGATCTGCCGCACGAAGAGCGGCATGAGCAGGAGACGGACGACGACCGTCAGGCCGACGATCGACAGCGCCCAGGCCCAGCCCGACCAGGCCCCGGTGAGCCCGAGGAACTCCCAGAACGCGTGCCAGCCGTACATCACCCAGGCTTCGCCGAGTTTGATCGGGTAGAGCAGGGTGTTGAAGAACTCGATCAACGTCATTCCTCTGTCGTAGGGCGGGCGGCGGGCCGCTCACCGCTGATCGGCAACGATATGCCGGATGTTCAGGTGGTGTGGTCGTGCTCCCCGGCTGCGTCGGCGGTGTCAGGCGCCTCGGGCAGGTCGGGGGCTCGGTAGTCCTTGGGCCGCACGTCGTTGCGGGTGGCCCACGTCATCGGAACGGGGTCGACCCCGCCCGGGTTCCAGGGGTTGCAGCGCCCGATCCTTCGCAGCGCGAGCCAGCCACCACGCACTGGGCCGAAGCGGGTCAGGGCCGTGACGGCATACGCCGAGCAGCTGGGGTGGAAGCGGCAGCTCGGCGGGGAGAGCGGGGAGATGAACCGCTGGTAGAGCCGGATCGCGAGCAGGAGCGGCGACGCGAGCACCTGGTTGGCCGTGGGGCTCATGGCCGGCACGCCTTGTCGAGCTGGCGGGCCACGGCCTGGTCGAGCTCGTCCCAGCTGGCGGTGGCGGCGGCGGGGTTGGCCCGCACGACGACGTCGAGACCGGCGGGGATGCCGCTCAGCCTGGCCGCGACGCTGGCGCGCAGCCGACGCTTCGTCCGGTTGCGCACGACGGCGTTGCCGACGGCCTTGGACACAACAAAACCGACGCGCGGCGGATGATCCGCACGCACATCGGTCCGGTTGGCATGCACGACGATCAGTCGCCCGCCTGCTCTGCTGGCGCCGGGCCCGCGTACTGCCGTGGTGAAATCCGTCCGCTCACGCAGTCGGTGACGTGCCGGCAGCACGCCGCGGCCTCCGGCGGCTCAGGCAGAGAGCTCGGCGCGGCCCTTGCGACGGCGGCCCGCGAGGATGGCACGGCCGGCGCGGGTGCGCATGCGCAGGCGGAAGCCGTGCGTCTTGGCGCGGCGACGGTTGTTCGGCTGGAAGGTGCGCTTGCTCACGAGGTTCTCCGTAGGTTGCAGGGTCCGCTCCGACATCACGATGACGTCGGCCCGGCTCCCGTTCTGGGGCTGGCGGTGGCCGATGCGACCGCAATCGGCAAGCCCGTGGAGGGTCGAGCTGTTCCGGCTGGGCCGGGCTCGGGGCCATGGGCATGCGAAAGAGGTCGCAGACACGCTCGGTCAACGATACGGGAGCCGCGGAACGAGGGTCAAACCGGCGGAGCCGCCACGCAGGAGCGGACCAAACCGACGATCTTCCGAGGTCGTACGGCGATTGCAAGGCGACACGCCGCGGAGCCGGAGATCTGTGGACGACTCAATTGTCTTTCGCGCGTCGACGCCTGTAGGTTTTCGTCTTCACGATCCTCGCCACCCCAATGCACAGGCTGTGGACAAACGTGTGGACAACAGGGCATCGTTCACCGGGCACGGACGCGTCCAAGACGTCCGACCGGCACATCGATCTCCCGCTCGGGCCGAATCGAGCCGGGACACAACAGTGTGCAACACACATGACTCAGGGGCAGGTGGGATCAGGTGGCCGAGACAGGCGTCGATTACGCGCAGATCTGGCAGCAGACGCTCGGCACCCTCGACTCGGTGGGGCTGTCGAACCAGGAGCGCGCGTTCGTCCGGCTCTGTCGCCTCGTCGGCGTGCTCGACCAGACCGCGCTGGTCCGAGCACCCAACACCTTCACCAAGGACTTCCTCGAGCAGCGCGTCCGCGAGCAGATCCACAACGCTCTGGCCAGTCAGCTCGGGCACCCGGTCCAGCTCGCGGTGTCGGTCGACGAGAGCCTCGAGACCGACCTGGGGATGATCAGTGACGAGCCCAGCGGCCAGGCCTCGGTCCACGGGAGCTCCCGAGTCGCGCCGCCCGGCGGCATGGGCGGCCACCAGAACGGCGCAGGCGGCTACGGGACGAACGTCCACAACCCCCTGCGCGACCTGGCCGAGAGCGCGCCCGCGCTGAACGGCGCCGACCTCGACGAGCCGCACCAGCCGGCATACCCGGGCGGTCAGACGCGGATGGAGCTCGGCCCCGACCCACGCAGCGGCGGGGAGAGCGGGCCACTGCGCCTGCAACAGCGTGTCGAGCCGAGCTCGCCCGGCGACACGCGTCTCAACCCGAAGTACACMTTCGACACCTTCGTCATCGGCGCGAGCAACCGCTTCGCCCACGCCGCGGCGGTCGCGGTCGCCGAGGCCCCGGCCAAGGCGTACAACCCGCTCTTCGTCTACGGCGAGTCCGGGCTGGGCAAGACCCACCTGCTCCACGCCATCGGGCACTACGCCCGGACGATGTTCCCCAATGTGCGGGTGCGCTACGTGAACTCCGAGGAGTTCACCAACGACTTCATCAACAGCATCCGTGACGACAAGGCGAGCGCGTTCCAGAACCGCTACCGCAGCGTCGACGTCCTGCTCATCGACGACATCCAGTTCCTCCAGGGCAAGCTGCAGACCCAGGAGGAGTTCTTCCACACCTTCAACACGCTGCACAACGCGAACAAGCAGATCGTCATCACCAGTGACCTGCCGCCGCGTGAGCTGTCGGGCTTCGAGGACCGGATGCGCACGCGCTTCGAGTCGGGCCTGCTCACCGACGTCCAGCCGCCCGACCTCGAGACCCGCATCGCGATCCTGCGCAAGAAGGCGATCCAGGACCGGATGTCCGTGCCGGACGACGTGCTCGAGTACATCGCGACGAACTTCAGCACCAACATCCGCGAGCTCGAGGGCGCCCTGATCCGCGTCACGGCGTTCAGCAACCTCAACCGCCAGGCCGTCGACCTGCCGCTCGCGGTCATCGTGCTCAAGGACGTGCTGCCCAACGAGACGCCGAACCAGGTGACGGCCGCGACGATCATGGCGGTGACGGCCGCCTACTACGCCGTGACCCTCGAGGACCTCTGCGGCTCGAGCCGCTCGCGCCAGCTCGTCACGGCCCGCCAGATCGCGATGTACCTCTGCCGCGAGATGACGGATCTGTCGCTGCCGAAGATCGGCCAGCACTTCGGTGGCCGCGACCACACGACCGTCATGCACGCGGATCGCAAGATCCGCGAGCTCATGGGCGAACGCCGCGCCATCTACAACCAGGTCACCGAGCTGACCAACCGGATCCGCCAGCAGTCCCACTGACGCCCCGGTCGGCCGCCGAGTGACCCGCTGAGTGACCCGCTGAGTGACCCGCTGAGTGACCCGATGGCGTATGCCGTCGGGCGGGCTCGGCGTCAGGCCGCCGTGGCCGCGTGCCCCGTCTTCGCTGCTCTCCGGGCGGCGATGGTCGCCGTCAGGGCGTCGTCCCACGGCGTCGGCTCGAGACCGAACGTGCGCTGGGTCAGTTCCGAGTCGAGGACGAACGGCCGCTCGAACTGGTGCCGGGTCTCGCGCAGCTCGCGCATGAAGGGGACGACGAGCCCGGCGGCGGTGCCGAGCGGACGGGGCAGCACGCGTACCCGACGAGGCTTGACGCCGGCCAACCGCGCGATGTCGGCGGCCGCCTCGTCGAAGGTGCGGGCCGGCGACGTCGGCACGTGCCAGGCGTGACCCCAGCCCTCGTC
>NZ_JBFULD010000029.1:0-19721 GCF_056400505.1 Terrabacter sp. P5_B1 | reverse complement strand
CCCCGGCCAGGAGTGACCGCTTCATGGCCGCCCAGTCCCGGTCGAGAGCGAGCAGGTGGCCAACAGGACCACGGTGACCGGGTAGGCCGGCAGTTGGATCGCGTCGGGCAGCCGGTGGACATCGAGGTCGATCGCCGCAAGCACCATCATCACCCACGTCGCGATGACGTACACGGTTGCCACCAGCAACGGCCTGTCCCCAGCAAGCGTCCACCAAGTTAGGGCGCTGGCAATCGCGCCTACCGGGGCGATCCATCCGACGAATCTCCTTGGGATGGAGCGCTCCTCCTCAAGTCGGTAGCGCTGTCGGCTCATCCACGCCTGGATGACCCCGCCCGCGAGCGCTCCCGCGACCGCGACGAGGACGAGCGTGGGTGCGGTGACCATCAGGGGCCCTTCCTGCGGTGCGGCCGTCGACATTGTCTTGCGAGGCGAAAGGGACTTTTCAGGGAATCGCCCACATTATGCTCAGAACAGATCCTATGGTCCGGCCACGACGAGGAACCGGAACACCATGCCCCCGTCGGATGCGCGAGCGGGACGCGAGCAGGCCGCAGGCTGATCCCCAGCTTCAAGCGCGCCGTCAGCGATGTCGTCCCCCCTGGGAGGGCGCACACGCGCCATGTTCTTGAGGGGGCTGATTTCCCGCTGAGTACCATACTGTTCACCCGAAACGTCCAGATAGCGCGGTTTTTTTCCAGATTTCTGCAAGATTTCCCTATTTTCCGGACATGTCTGAGCCCTGCTCCTAATGTCCTACCCGTGGGGTTCACACACGGTGGGCCCCTCTGCTACGGGGAGGAACCCGAAATGACCACGCTCGCMGCGAAGATCCAGACCCGCATCMACGTCGCCAAGGACAAGTTCACCAACGAGGATGGCGCCACGGCCGTCGAGTACGGCCTGATGGTCGCCCTCATCGCCGCCGTCATCGTCGTGGTCGTCAAGGCGCTCGGTACCAAGGTCAACRYGGCCTTCACGACCGTCAACGACAACATGTGACCTAAGCGTGTAGGGGGGCCACCGCAAAACATGGCAGCCGGCGGCCGCTCACCACAGATCAATACGGCAGTGGGGGAGGGAGGGAAGATGGCAACTAGGCGCAGGGGTGCGCGGGGAGAGCGGGGGGCATCCGCCGTGGAGTTCGCCCTATTACTCCCTCTCATGCTCCTGATCATCGCGGGGATCGTCGACTTCGGTCGCGCGTTCTTCATCGACATCCAGCTTGCGAACGCGGCCCGCGAGGGGGCTCGAGCGGCGGTGGTCAGCACGTTGACCGCCGCGGACATCCAGACGCGGGCCAATGCGGCGGCCCCAGGGCTCACGCTTACGTACCCGACTCTGGTGACCTGCCCGAATGCGAGTGGCCAGGCCACGGTCAAGGTGCAGGTCCAGCTCACATGGGTGTTCCTGCGGCCCGCCGTCGCCTTCTTCGGAGGCTCGGTGCCCCCAACCCGAAACCTCTCCTCGACGGCGGTGATGAAGTGCGGCGGCTGAAGCTCTTCCCACGTCGGGTTGTTCGCGGAGAGCGCGGGGCAGTCGCAGCGATCTTCGCGATCCTGCTCGCCGGCGGTGTCGTCATGGGCATGCTGGCCCTCACGGTCGACGTCGGCAGCATCATGTTCGAGCGTCGCCAGCTGCAGAACGCCGCCGACTCCACCTCGATGGCCCTGGCCATGAACTGCGCGAAGGACACGACGAAGTGCACGCCGGCCCTCAACAAGCCCGAGATGATCAGCTTGGCGGGACTCAACGCCGCTGACGGTCTCGCGCAGCTCGCAGTGCGCGCTGACGCCCCTGACGGAATGTGCGGCCGGAATACCGGCAACCTCAACATGCCGCTCTGCGCCTCATCCGCCACGAACGCCCCCATCGCCAACCTCGCGGAGTGCCCGCCCCTGCCGAGCTCGCTCGCATCGGGCCAGGGTCTGCTCACGGCATACGTCGAGACGTATTCGCTGACGAAGTCGACGGCGACGAACAACACGATCCTGCCCAGCATCTTCAGCCGGGCCCTCACGGGTGCCTTCACCGGGAAGTCGCACACGGCCTGCGCCCGGGCCGCCTACGGTCCGGTGGCGCCGACGTCGGACACCGTCCTCGCCCTCACCATGTCGGAGTGCGACTGGACGAGCCAAACCGGCTACAGCGGCCCCGGCACGGCCACCTACCCGACCGGCCCCTCAGGGGCCTGGCCCGGCTACGACCTGACAACGCGCCCGTGGCCGGCCTTCGAGCGGGCAATCTACTCGAAGGGCAACCCGACGACATGCAACACATCCAGCCCCGGCGGTACCGCACCGGGTGGCTTCGCCTGGCTCGACACGGTGTCGGCCTCGAGTTGCCTGGCCACGGTCCCCGTCAACGGCTGGGTGCACGGCGACACCGGCAACGACGGCTGCAGTTCGCCTGACCTGAACAACTACCGCGGCACGGTCATCCACGTCCCGGTCTTCGACTGCATGGCGGCAAGCGCCATCACCATCACCGCGACGACGAACTGCAATGCCGGCTCCGGAAACAACACGTACTACCACATCTCTGGTTATGCCGCGTTCTACCTGAGCGGCTGGTGGCTCACGCAATCACAGAAGGCGAGCATCCGCCCGCCCGGTGGTTACGCGTGCGCAAACCCCGACCGGTGCATCTTCGGCTGGTTCCTCAAGGACCTCGTCACCCAGGGCGACATCGCCCCGCCCCCACCTGGTGGGACCCCCAACTACGGCCTGACTGTCGTCAAGCCCGCCGGCTGAAAAGAAAGCTTCCTGACATGAATCGTCGCATCCTCGCCATCGTCGTGGCCGTCGTGCTCGCCGTCGGTGGCGCGGCCCTGGTAGTCACCTACGCGAAGAACGCCGACGCCCGGGCCCTGGCCAGCCAGGAGCCGACGACCGTCTGGGTCGCCCAGAAGCTGATCCCGTCGGGCACGACGCTCAAGGACGCCCAGCGCACCGAACTCATCGCCGAGACGCAGGTCGCGGCCCGGGCGCTGCCGATCGGCGCCCTCCAGACGATCGACGCCGACAACAACGCACTGCTCGCACTGTCCGACATCCAACCCGGGGAGTTCCTCATCGGGTCGCGCTTCGGCGCGACGCCGATCGGCGAGAAGGCCATCGAGGTGCCGTCCGGCAAGCTCGCGGTCTCGGTCGAGTTGACCGACTCCGCCCGCGTCGGCAAGTTCGTCACGCCGGGCACGCACATCGCCATCTACTCGTCCTACAAGATCAAGGCGATCGGCGACGACCCCCGCTCGAAGGTCATCAACGACAGCGACGTCAACGGCACCGGCGTGCTGCTCGACGACGTCCAGGTGATCGGAGTCGGCGACGCGGCGCTCGCAGCGCCGAAGCAGGCAGTCGCCGCGGATGGGTCGGCGACGCCGGCACCTACCACGGCACCGAGCTTCCTCGTCACCGTGGCGGTCACCCCGGAGCAGGCCACGCGCCTGATCCACGGGATCAACGAGTACAAGCTGTATGCCGGACTGCGCGGCTCCGATGTCAAGGTCGACCCGAAGGGCCAGACCAACGACCTGACCATCTTCTCCCCGGTGTTGCCATGACCATCCTCTGGGACCTCGATCCGGGCGCGAGCGAGGCCTATCGCTTCGCCCTGGGCGGCGACGTCGAGCAGCTCCAATCAGGCCCGCGCGTAAGCCGGGCCCTCGAAGAGGATCTGACCCACCAGCTCGTCGTGATCGGCCCGGACGTCCCGCTCGAGGCGGCCTGCGAGCTCGCCGAGAACGAGCGGGTCGACCGCCCCGAGCTCGGCGTGATCCTCCTTCGTCACCGGCTCGACGTCACCGTGCTCGGCCAGGCCCTGCGCAGCGGCGTCCGCGAGGTCGTCCAGGTCGACGACCAGCCAGCCCTCGCCGAAGCCGTGCGCCGCAGCATCGCGCTCACGGCCCAGCTCGTGGGGCACAGCGCCGTCGGCGACCACGACGGTCACGTCATCACGGTTTTTTCCGCCAAGGGCGGCGTCGGCAAGACCAGCATGTCGACCAACATCGCGACGTACCTGGCCTCGACCGGAGCTCGGACGCTGCTCGTCGACCTCGACCTCATGTTCGGCGACGTGGCGATCAGCCTCCAGCTGATCCCGCAGAGCTCGTCCATCGACATCGTCGCCATGAGCGGGCACCTCGACCAGCAGGGGCTCGCCTCGGTCGTCACCAAGCACGAGGGGAGCGGGCTCGACGTGCTTGCCGCCCCAGCCGACCCGGCCGACTCGGAGCGGATCCCCGCCCACGTCGTCGTCGAGCTGCTCCGAATCGCCCGGTCGCACTACGACTACGTCGTCGTCGACACCCCGCCGGCGTTCACCGAGCAGGTCCTGGCGGCTTTCGACGTCAGCGACCTGACGCTGCTCATCGCCACCCTCGACATCCCGGCGGTCAAGAACCTCCGCATCGCGATGAGCACGCTCGACACGCTGGGGACCTCCCGCGAGGGGCGCATCATCGTGCTCAACCGGGCAGACACGAAGGTCGGGCTCAGACCCGAGGACGTTGAGGCCGCCCTCAAGCAGCCGATCTCGGCCAACGTGCCGAACAGCCTGAGCGTGCCGGCGTCGGTGAACCGCGGCGTGCCGCTCGTGCTCGACGAGCCGAGACACCCTGTGTCGATGGCGATCCGCGAGCTGGCCGACACCGAGATTCGGCAGCGCTTCGGTGAGACCCTGCAGAACGGTCACAAGCGCAACTTCAGCCTCCTGAGGAGCAGGCGATGAGCAACCTCGCAGACCGTCTCGACCGGGCTCGGCAGGCTCAGTCAAGCTTCGAGAACCCCACCGCGGCGACGACCCGAGGCCCTGAGATCAGGCGGCGCGTCGTCGACCCCTTCAGCTCGGTCAAGGAGCGCGTCCACCAGGCCCTCGTCGAGTCACTCGGCCCGCGCCTCTATGACCCGCACCTTTCGGAGGCCGAGCTCGCCGCCCAGGTGCGCACGACCCTGCAGCAGGTCATCGACTCCGAGCAGACGCCGCTGTCGCACGCGGACCGGATGAAGATCGCCCAGGACGTCTCGGACGGCATCCTCGGACACGGTCCGCTCGAGCCGTTCCTGCGTGACCTCGAGGTCACAGAGATCATGGTCAACGGGCCGGACTCGATCTACATCGAGCGCGGCGGCAAGCTCTTCCCCGTCGAGGCCACCTTCTCCGACGACTTGCACCTGCGACGGACGATCGACAAGATCGTCGGCCGGGTCGGGCGACGCGTCGACGAGGCGAGCCCGATGGTGGACGCCCGTCTCCCCGACGGCTCCCGCGTCAACGCGGTCGTGCCCCCGATCGCCCTCGACGGCTCGCTGCTGACGATTCGCAAGTTCGCGGCCGACCCGTTCAACGACCGTGACCTCGTCAGCTTCGGGACCATGACGACGGGCGTGCGCGACTTCCTCGAGTTGTGCATCCGCGGCCGGCGCAACGTCATAATCTCGGGCGGCACCGGCTCGGGAAAGACCACTACCCTCAACGTGCTGAGCTCCTTCATCCCGCCCGACGAGCGGATCGTGACCATCGAGGACGCCGCGGAGCTCCAGCTGAAGCAGGACCACGTGCTGCGTCTGGAAGCCCGTCCCCCCAACGTCGAGGGCCGTGGGGCCATCACGATTCGCGAGCTCGTCCGCAACTGCCTCCGTATGCGCCCCGACCGGATCATCGTCGGTGAGGTCCGCGACGGCGCCGCCCTCGACATGCTCCAGGCCATGAACACCGGCCACGACGGGTCCATCACGACCGTGCACGCCAACACCCCGCGCGACAGCCTCGCCCGCCTAGAGACGATGGTCCTCATGGCTGGCGTCGACCTGCCCGTCCGGGCCATCCGCGAGCAGGTCGCCGGCGCCGTCGAGCTGATCATCCAACAGTCGCGACTTAAGGACGGGTCACGCCGCATCGTCGCCGTGACCGAGGTCGTCGGCATGGAGTCCGACGTCATCACCCTCCAGGACATCTTCACCTTCGACTTCTCCGCCGGACGCGACGACGCAGGCAAGTTCAAGGGTGGACTGGTCGCGACAGGCATCCGACCTCGCTTCGCGCAGGACCTCGCGGATCTCGGCGTCGAGCTGCCTCTCCACTTGTTCGCCCGAGGGACTGCGCTATGAGGCGACCACGCGCCCGCCGCCTCATCGCCGTGCTCGCCATCGTCCTAGGCCTGGGCCCCACCTCGGTCGGCGCGGCCATGGCCGACGACCCTGTGACGGGCGGGGTGAGCAACGTCAAGACCGACGGGGCGAACATCTCTGGCGTCCTGACCCTCCGGGGCAAGGACGCCGTCCAGGTCGACCCCGGCTCGCTCAAGGCCACCATCGACGGCCAGTCGGTGCCCGCCACGATCCGCAAGATCCCCGGGCTCGAGCGCCGGGCCATGCTGGTCATCGACACGAGCGGCTCGATGGGCCAGTCCGGGATGGCGACGGTGCGCGCCGCGACGGCGAGCTACCTCCGGGCCGTGCCGCCGGACGTCCTCGTGGGCGTCGTGTCCTTCGCCAGCACAGCCGGCGTTGACCTGGCGCCGACGAAGAACCGGGCTGCCGTCCAGCGCGTTGTCAACGGCCTGGCCTCGAGGGGGAACACCAGCCTCTTTGCGGCGATGCAGAGCGCCATCAAGGCGCTCGGCGCGAATGGCGACCGCAGCATCGTCCTGCTGAGTGACGGTGCCGACACCATGGCCGGCGACAAGGCGGCGGCACGTGGATCGGTCATGTCCGGCCTCAAGGCAGCCAGCGTGCGGGTCGACGTCGTCCAGTTCCGCACGACCGACCCGGACGCCACGACCGCCCTTCGCGGCTTTGCCCTGGCAAATGGCGGCTCGGTCGTGTCCGCCGGGGACACCGCGGCTGTCGCCTCGGCGTTCCAGTCCTCGGCGAAGTCCCTCGACGCGCAGGTCCAGTTCACGATCGTCACCCCCGAGCCACTGTCCGGCGCGCATGCGCTGGAGTTGCAGGGCAAGGCCGGAAGCTCGAGCTTCGGCTTCCAGCAGTCCGTCGACTTCATCGGTGCGAGCCCGACCCTGACCCCGGCTCCCTCCGCCAAGCCGGCCGGGACGCCGAGCGGCGACACTGTCTCTGCCGCGGTCCCGTGGGCCACGTCTCCAACGACGCAGGAGAACGTCTACCCGTGGGTCGCCGCCGGCTTGGTCGCCCTCGGCGTCCTCGTGCTCGCGGGCACGTCGCTTACACCGACCCTCCAGACGAGGCGCGAGCTTCGGGTCGCGGCGATCGAGAACTACGTCCTTCCCGTGCGCACCAAGTCGCGCGCGGAGGGAAAGCAGCAACAGCAGACCGCCCTGACCGGGCAGCTCATAAACTTCGGCGAGCGGGCCATGAAGGACCGCAAGTCGACCCACGCCACGATGCAGCTCATGGACCGCGCGGACCTGCCACTGCGGGCGGGAGAGTGGTTCGTTCTGCGTGGCATCGCCGTCGTCATCGGCACTGCTGGAGGCGCGGTCCTGGCCGGGGAGGCGTACCTGATCGGGCTCGGCGTCGGCGCGGCCCTCGGGCTGCTGATCCCGCCACTGGTCCTTCGATTCCTCGCGAAGCGGCGGGCGACGGCCTTCGAGCGGATTCTGCCCGATGTCCTCATGCTGGTGTCCACGAGCCTGCGCAGCGGCTTCGGGCTCCCCCAGGCTCTCGACGCCGTCTCCCGCGACGCAGCCGAGCCGGCTGCCAAGGAGTTCTCAAGGGCGCTTGCCGAGACGCGGATCGGTACGGACGTGCCCGATGCGCTCGAGCGGATGGCCGAGCGGATGGACAGCACGGCGATGCGGTGGACCGTTATGGCCATCCGCATCCAGCGGGACGTCGGGGGTAACCTGGCGGACACCCTGCATACGACCGCGGGAACTCTGCGGGAGCGTGAGGTACTGCGCCGGATGGTGCTCGCCCTCTCTGCCGAGGGCCGGCTCTCGGCCTGGATCCTCGTCGCGCTGCCGATCGGGGTCTTCTTCTACCTCATGRCCGTCAGCCGGGAGTACGTCAGTCTGCTCTGGACAACGAGCATGGGGCTGATGATGTGCGGGATGGCGCTCGTGCTGATGGCCCTTGGAATCGTCTGGATGCAGAAGATCGTGAAGATCGAGGTCTGACATGGAAACCATCTACGTGGGCGCCGGCTTGGTCGGACTGGGAATCGTCGCGGCTGTGGTATCCCTCGTCTGGGGCTCGGGAGGCACGACCGGGGTCGCGAAGTCCCTCATGCTCATCGAGGCTCCCGTCGGGCAGAGGTCTGTGACTAAGAGCGAGCTGGCGGCGAAGGACCGGCTAGTCATGCCGATCTTCGACCAGACGCGGGCGCTCGCTATGCGACTTTCGCCCAGCGGCACGAGTGAGCGGCTCTCCACGCTCCTCGACCGGGCGGGCAACCCGGCTCCATGGACCGTCGAGCGGCTCATGGGAGCCAAGGGCGCGGCGATGATCGTCGGCATGGTGCTGGGCTTCGTCTACGGCGACTACTCCACCACCGGCTTGATGTACGGCGTCCTTGGTGGGATCGCCTTCTTCTTCCTGCCAGAGGCTCTGATCTACAACGTCGCCCTCAAGCGTCAGGAGAAGACGTCGAAGGGGCTGGCAGACGCTCTGGACATGCTGACCGTCTGTGTTGAGGCCGGGCAGGGATTCGACGCGGCCCTGATGCAGGTGGCCCGCAACATTGAGGGGCCCATCTCCGGCGAGTTCGCCCGAGTCATCTCGGAGATCCAGCTCGGTAAGTCCCGCGGGGAGTCGTTCGCCGGGATGGGTGACCGCGTCACCCTTTCGGAGGTCAAGAACTTCACGACCGCGCTTGTGCAGGCGGACCGACTGGGACTCCCGATAGCCGGGGTGCTCCGCGAACAGTCCGTGGCTATGCGTACTGCGCGGCGTCAGAAGGCGGAGGAGAAGGCGCAGAAGGTCACGGTTAAGATCCTCTTCCCCCTCATGGTGTGCATCCTCCCTGCGCTCTTCGTCGTCGTCATCGGCCCTGGTGCGATCAACATGATGGGCATGTTCGACGGCATGAGCGGCGGTTGACTGAGCAGCACGGCGCTGGGTTCTTCCTTCCAGTTCGTTGCGCTGGCCAGAGCCCGTGATCGGCGCATGTCACCGGATGAGGAACTCCTGAGTCGTAGCTGAGGCACGAGTCGACCCCCGAGGGAGCGCTTCGCAACCTTTCTGGTCACTCCGTCGGTCCCATGTTCGTGCTGTGTGGTCAGGCCGTGGCTAGCCGCCGGGCCGAGCGCTACCTGACACGCGGTGGCGCCTCTAAGCCGGCTCGAATCTCTGGGAGACGCACCACTTCTCGGGGCCGTGGCCTGGCTTGGGAGTGCTGTCGACCTTCTGTGCCTTTTCTGGAGCAGCCGGAGCTTCTCCCGACCCGTCGTCGCGGCAAGCCCCGATAAGTAGGCGTGCATTGGCGGCCCTCCTCGCGTCGCCCTTTTGTAATGCCCGCCGCGGTCGCCTTCGCCGTGCCAAACACGGCGGTCAGACGAGCCCACTCGGTCTTTCCTACGGTCCTAGATGCTCAGATCGCGCGCCTTCCGGCCGGCACCGTGTGCTCAACGACTTCGTCTCAACCTCACGGTGCCGGGGATCGAGGAGGCCGTCGCCGCCGACGACATCAGGGACACGGTGGAGGCGGGACTAAGTCTCGAGGTCAAGGCCGCCACGGTCGGGGCCGCGCGCCTCTCGGAGCGCAGCCCTGGCTGTCACCATCGCTGTCGAGCTCGGCAATGGCCGGCGTGCACGACGCGCCCCGGGCTCACTGCGCCGTACCGCCGCCCGAACGTCAAGGCCCTGGGACGCCATCCTCTGTAACGCGCAGGTCGTGACGGAGGTGAGCCGCCGCCGGGGCCTCCCGGAACCGGCGCTGATACTCGGCGACATCGCGCGTTGCTGATCGCAAAGATGGCCCGCGCCTCCTATGGTGCGGAGCGCGGCCCAATGGGGAGAGAACCGACTAATCGGGCACTGGCACAAGCCGACTCGGTGAGGTCCTATGTTTGACCCACCGGTCGGGGGACCGGTGACATTGGCATCGGTGGGGGAACGACATGAACAATCAAGAGGGGTGGCTCTACGTCGGGGACGGGTGGCTGCGCTACCGCGACCCGGACGGCTGGACCGACGAGTACCTGTCAGCCGAGCTGGTCCGCGGCAAGGACTGGCCGCCACCACCGCCCGAAGGGCGGTCGGCTGGTGTTGTGACAGGTACGGCTGCGCTGCCGTCAGAGGCACCTTCGTCACGCGTCCGCGGCCGATGGCACCTCGGACGCCATCGCGCCCGGGCCTGACGCCGGGCGCAGGGTTGTCCTATAGGCCGCGCGGACGGCATACGCAAGGTTGTGGGACCTTCGCGGCAGCCCGCGAGGACTAGCCTCTATCGCGCAGCTCCGCCCACCAGGCCGAAGCGGCGGCACGGCCGCGACGGCCTAGTAGCTCGTCGCTCCTGAACCGCGGCCCAGGAGAGCAACGGCGGGTTCGAAGGTTGCTCGATAGGGGGCCGTCGTCCGGAGGGCCCAGCGGAGTCGGTGCCTGCGTGGCAGCGACCTAGATCTCCGTGGTCGCCCAGGCGCTCGGCCCGGTGGCAGCGTTCGAGCGCACGCGCCAGTAGACGGTGCCCTCGGGAAGCAGCGAGGTCGGCACGACCTGCCGGTCGTCGTGGTCTTGGTGAAGAGTGTCGGGCTGAAAGCGGATGTCGAAGCCACTTGCATGTCGTAGCTCGGCGCGTCGGCAACGCGGTTCCAGGCAAGGACCGGTGACGGGAAAGCATCCGGCCCTCGGGACGGCGTGAGAGCGTTCGGCGCGTTCACTGCGCTGGTTGTGGTCGACAGGGCAGCGAGCCCCGCCGCAGCCACCACTACCGCCAAGGCCGCTCGAACGACCTGAGTGCTCCTGCGGCGCACCTCGACTCCGGTCGTGTGTGTATAGGACGTCCTCGGGAAGGCCACGTGAGACCGCTGCCCCCGGTCGGAGGCCCGGGCGGGCTAGGGTGGGCGCTCTGGGAGGCCCCCTACCGTCTGGAGAGACCCCGTCATGGTCGAGAGCACCGAGTCCGCCAACTATGCCGAGCGCTTGCGCGCCCTCCAGGGCGCGTGGTGGAAGCGGATCCTGCCCGTTCAGCTGCCGTATCGCCTCAACCTCAAGCGCCAGCACCTTGGCCGGACGCTCGACATCGGCTGCGGGATCGGACGCAACCTCATGTCGCTCAGTGCCGACTCGGTCGGCGTCGACCACAACGCGCACGCGGTCGCCCAGGCGAGGAGCGGCGGCCTGCGCGCCATGACGGTCGAGGAGTTCGAGGCGAGCGACGAAGCCCGGCCGGCGTCGTTCGACGCCTTGCTCGTTGCGCACGTGCTCGAGCACATGGACGAAGAGGCCGGCCGGGGCCTGCTGCGCTCCTACCTGCCCTACCTGCGGCCCGGCGGCGTCCTCTTCGTCATCTGTCCTCAGGAAGTGGGCTACCGCAGCGACCCCACGCACGTGCGCTTCGTCACGGGTGAAGACATCGAGCGCCTGTGCCGGGAGGTGGGCCTGACCCCGCAGCGCTCCTACAGCTTCCCCTTCCCCCGTCCCGTGGGGAGGGTCTTCATCTACAACGAGTTCTGCGTCCGGGCGACCCTCGACGGCCCACCCAGCTGACACGGCCGCCGTCGGCGAAGCCCACCAGCTGTTGAAGCGGCGATCGCTCTGATCCGGCGAGATCCCTTGGTCTGGTTCAGGTCCGGTCGCGAAGTTCTGCCCACCAGGCCGCTGCGGCGGCGCGGCCGCGACGGCCTGACTGCTCGTAGACCGAGCTGAGGTGCTTGCGCACGGTGCGCTCGGTGATGCCGAGGCGACGGGCGATGCGCACGTTCGTCCAGCCGGCGGCGGCGAGGGTGAGCACCTCCGCTTCACGCTGCGTGGGGCGGTAGTCGGCGCTCAGCGCCGCCGCCGGCAGCAGCGCCGGAGCGATGGAGCCGTTCGTCGGCTCGGGGTGCTCGGTGCGGAGCACGGCCGTGGTGGCCTCGAGGGCCGCCCGGAAGGTCAGCGCTGCCACGAGGGGCCGTTGGATCTGTTCGATGAGGTCGATGTCGTCCGGTCGGAAGTCCGTATGCGTGCGGTGGGCTCCGAGGAACGTGACACCCGTGGGCGACTGGTGCAGCATGACGGCGATCGGGTAGCGCCCGTCGGCATGTCCGTGCATGCGCTCGTAGACGTCGGTGTGCCAGAAGTCCCGGATCGACACGAGGTCACTGACCCTGGTCGCCTGGGCGGTCGAGAGCGTGAGGATCGCTGGGTGCTGGTCGGCGACCTCCGCTGCGAGGCGGGCCATCTCGGCGGTGACGGGGCGCGACCCGTGCACCTCGGCGGAGACGTCGATGCCGCCATCGCCGAGGTTCAGCCGCGTCAGTCCGACTCCGGCGTCGGCGCGCAGCACGGCCATGACGTCGGCCAGCAGCGGCAGCAAGGGGTCACCGCGTGCTGCGGCCACGGCGAGGTCGCGCGCCGTGGCCGCAGCCGCCACTCGTCGCAGGTCCGCCACCTGGTCTCCTCCCGCGGAGTCGCCCGCGCCTGGACATCAGTCGTCGTCGTCGGCTCGGTCACGACAGGCGTCAAGGTGTCGGAAGAGACACTCGTGCAGTGATGGAGCCGCTCATCACAATGGCACGAAGAGGGACATCCGTGGCAGAAATGGCAGGGCCCGGCAGTGGGAGGCCGAGCGTTGCCGAGCCGCAGTGAAGGGTGTCGCCGGGACAGGGGTGGCAGCGCGTCAGGCACTCTCGCGAGAGGGTGCCTGACGGGCTGGGGGCCGGGACCGTCAGTCGCGCTAGCCCTTGCGGTGGGACTTCGCCGGGCCGGAACGGCTGCCCCGCTCCTGCGACTCGCTCAGCTCGATGAGCTGGCCGGAGATGCGGGTCGACTGCAGCTTGTCCCACGTGCCCGGCGGGAGGGTCGCGGGCAGCTCGACCAGCGAGTGGTCGGCGCGGATGTCGATGTGCCCGAAGTCCTGCCGCCCGAGGCCGCCCTCGTTGGCAAGGGCGCCGACGATCTGTCGCGGCTCGACCCGGTGGCGTCGGCCCACGGCGATCCGGTAGGTCGCCATGGGGCCGGACGAGCCGCGGCGCGGCCCCCGGTCACTGCGATCACTGCGGTCACCGCGGTCACCGCGGTCCGACCGCGAGCCCCGATCGCCCCGGTCATCACGGCGATCACGGGAGCCACGGTCGTCGAACGACCTTGCGGGACGGACCTGGTCGGGATCGAGCAGCATCGGCTCGTCGCCCTGCAGCACGACCGCCAGCGCCGCAGCCACGTCGGCCTCCGGCACGTTGTACTCGTTGACGTAGTGCGCCACGACGTCGCGGAAGGCCTCGATCTTGTCGGTCGAGAGGGCGGCGGTGATGGCGTCGTCGAAGCGGGTCAGGCGCGTGGCGTTGATGTCCTCGACGCTCGGCATCGTCATCGGGACGAGTGACTGGCGCGTGGCCTTCTCGATCGCCTTGAGCAGGTGGCGCTCTCGCGGCGTGACGAACGAGATGGCGTCACCGCTGCGGCCCGCGCGGCCGGTCCGGCCGATGCGGTGCACGTAGGACTCGGTGTCGGTCGGGATGTCGTAGTTGACGACGTGGCTGATGCGGTCGACGTCGAGTCCGCGCGCGGCGACGTCGGTGGCGACGAGGATGTCGAGCTTGCCCGACTTCAGCTGGTCGACGGTGCGCTCGCGCTGGTTCTGCGCGATGTCACCGTTGATCGCCATCGCCGAGAAGCCCCGCGCTCGAAGCTTCTCGGCGAGAGTCTCGGTCTCGTTCTTGGTGCGGACGAAGACGATCATCCCCTCGAAGTTCTCGACCTCGAGKATGCGCGTCAGGGCGTCGACCTTCTGCGGGTAGCTCACCGTGAGGTAGCGCTGCGTGATGTTCRGCGCCGTCGACGTCGTCGACTTCACGGTGATCTCGACGGGATCCTGGAGGTACTTCTTCGAGATGCGGCGGATCTGCGCGGGCATCGTCGCCGAGAAGAGCGCGACGTGCTTGTCGTCCGGGGTGTCGGCGAGGATCGTCTCGACGTCGTCGGCGAAGCCCATCTTGAGCATCTCGTCGGCCTCGTCGAGCACGAGGAAGCGCAGCTCGCTGAGGTCCAGCGTGCCCTTCTCGAGGTGGTCCATGATGCGGCCMGGGGTGCCCACCACGATGTGGACCCCGCGGCGCAGCGCACTCAGCTGCACGCCGTACGCCTGCCCGCCGTAGACGGGCAGCACGTGCACGCCCTTCATCCACGCGGCATACCGCTCGAACGCCTCGCACACCTGCAGGGCGAGCTCACGCGTGGGGGCGAGGACGAGCGCCTGCGGCTTCTTCTGCTTGAGGTCGAGCTGGCTGAGGATGGGCAGCGCGAAGGCAGCAGTCTTGCCGGTGCCGGTCTGCGCGAGCCCGACGACGTGGCGTCCTTCGAGGAGCGCCGGGATCGTCGCGGCCTGGATCGGCGACGGGTACTCGTAGCCGACGTCGCGCAGCGCCTTGAGCACCTTCTCGTCGAGGCCGAGGTCGGCGAAGCTCACCTGGTCGGACGTGGTTGCCTCCGCTGTGTTCGCCGCATCCACGGCGGGCTCGGGCGTTTCAGACTGCATGCTCTGCTCACTCACCCCCCTGACGGTAGTGCGTCGGGTGGGGTGCGCGACATTCCTCCCCCGGGCTGCGGTCAGGCGCTGGCGCCGACGGGCTCATCGACCTTGGCGGCCAGCGAGTCGAGAAGTGCACCGAGCTCGGCGCGGCGCTCGTCGGTGACGTCGAGCTCACCCGTGGGGGAGACGTCCTGGGTGAAGACGAGACCGGTCGCCCCGACGACGTCCGCCCGGACGTGCTCGAGGACCTTCGTGAGGTCCGCGGTGGCGTCGCTCGCGCCGTTCCAGCCGTAGCCCACGAGCGCGATGGGCTTGGCGTCCCACTCGGCGAAGAGGTAGTCGATGGCGTTCTTGATCGGTGCCGGGAAGCTGCGGTTGTACTGCGGCGTCACGACGACGATCGCGTCGGACTCGAAGACCTTCGAGGCCCAGTCCTTGGTGTGCGGCTTGGCGTAGTTGCCGTTGCGCGGCATGTCCTCCTCGTCGAAGAACGGCAGCGAGGACAGGTCGAGCAGCTCGACCTCCCACTCGCTCGCGGGTGCCTGGGCGGCGACCCACTCGGCGACCTTCGGGCCGATGCGGCCGGGGCGGGTGCTGGAGACGACGATACGAAGTTGCTTCACGCTTCAACCAACTATCACGGGTGGGCGCGCATTCCAGCCACGTCCCGCTCGCCGTGTGGCCCGGCTCACACCGGATCGCGTATGCCGTCCGCCGCCTCGTGCGTGCGGGGTCAGTCCTGGGCCGCCCGCCTCTCGAGCGCCTCGACGCGGGCCACGAGGTCGGCGTCGACCAGCGCCTGGAGGTGGGTTTCGAGGCTCGAGTGCCTTGATGGGGGAGTGGACGACGGAGCGGTTGGTGACTGGCGCGTGCCGGCCAGTGCCTGCCGGACGAAGGTACGGGCGAGGGTCGACGGGCCCACGCCGACCTCGGTGGCGCGGGCGGACAGCGCGTCGAGCTCCTCTGCGGTGAGACGGACGGACAGGACCTTCGTGCGGTCGGCTCCGCGAGGTGTGTCGGTCATCAGGCTGCTCCTGCTGTGTGACGAAGTCATGCGTTGTCAGTGGTCGACTCTATCGTGGTTGTCATGAGCACAGCACCCGCCGACCTCGAGTCCGAGAGCCTCGTCGACGTGCTGCGCTCCATGGCTCAGACGCTGCGCGACCTGACGCGCGACTTCCCCACCTGGGCCTTGGCGGAGGGTGACGTGGGTGAGGTCATCGGGCAGGCGCAGGCCGTGCGCGAGCTCAGCCACTCGCTCACCGCGGTGTTGGCGCGCGAGGCGGACTCCCGTGGCCTGGGAGCCGAGGAGGGGCTCTCGCGCACCGACTGGCTCCGCCTGCAGGCCGGCGCCGGGCTCGCGGGCCACGGCAGCGGTGGTGGGCTCGACGGGCCCGCCGCCGTGGCGCTGACCCGGGTCGGTGCCGCGATGAACGAGCCCCGGTGGGCAGCCCTGGCCGCCAGGGTCGCGGCCTCGGAGGTGCCGGTCGGGCACGCCGCCGCGATCATCCGCTTCCACGACGACGTCGCCCGCATCGCCGACCCCGAGCACCTCGACGCGATCGTTCAGTCGATGGTCGAGGCGAGCGATGTCCTCACCGATCGTGAGCTCGGCCGGCTCATCGCACACGCCCGCGCCACGCTCAAACCGCCCTCCGAGCGCGAGTCCGAGGAGGCGGGGCTGCGGTTGGGCCGATCGTTCCGCAAGGTGCGTTCGTGTGCCGGGTTCACCGTCTTCGAGCTGCGCCTCGACCCGGAGGGGGCCGCCATCGTCGAGGCGGCCATCGACCGGCTGTCGCGACCCCGTCCCGACCTCGCATCCGACCTCGCATCGGACCGGAACGGCGCGGAGAGCTCCGCTACCGAAACGCGCCCCAAGAGTGATGGGTGCGAGGGCCGCACCGACCCTGTGGTGCGAGAGAAGGATCCGCGCACTGCAGCCACGCGCCGGGCCGACGCGCTGCTCGAGATCATCGGCCGCGGCGTCGCCGCCCCCGAGGGCGTCACCCGCTCCCCGCGCGCGACCCTGGTCATCACCATGTCCCTCGAGGCGCTGATGGACGCCCTGCGAGGTGTCGGCATGCTCGACACCGACGCGGCGCTCTCACCGTCGGCCGTGCGACGTCTTGCCTGCGAGGCCGGCATCGTGCCCATGGTCCTCGGTGCGGAGTCCGAGGTCCTCGACCTCGGCTACACCCGGCGCCTCTTCACCCCGGCTCAGCGCCGGGCGCTCGCCGCCCGCGACCAAGGCTGCAGCTACCCCGGCTGCACCGTCCCGCCGATGTGGTGCGAGGCCCATCACGTCACCCACTGGCTCCACGGCGGACCGACCGACCTGGACAACGGGGCCCTGCTCTGCGGCCGGCACCACACTGTGGTCCACCAGCGCAGCCTGACCGCCACCGTCACCCCGACCGGTGTCACCTGGCACGTCTAGCTCCCCCGCCCCGCACCTCGCCGGCAACGGCGGGGTCAGCGGCATGGGTGCCGCAGGCGCCGTCCGGCGCGGGGGGGGTGGGCGCGCCACGCCAAAACCGCGTGCCCCTCATCGAGAGGAGGCGCGCCATGCACTCCGCCCGCCTCCCCACGAGAGGGAGGCGGGCGGCCTACGTGCTCTGGCGGCCGGGGACCGCGCGCGAAGGTCAGGCGGTCAGCTGGCCGACATGCCCGTCTTGATGAGGTCCATGACGGAGCTGTCGGCCAAGGTCGTCACGTCGCCGACCTCGCGGCCCTCGGCGACGTCGCGCAGCAGGCGGCGCATGATCTTGCCGGAGCGGGTCTTCGGCAGCTCGCTGACGATCATGATCGAGCGGGGCTTCGCGATCGGGCCGATCTCCTTGGCCACGTGGTTGCGCAGCTCCTGGACGAGGTCCTTGCCCTCGCCCGGCTCGTCGGCCTCCTCGACGAACTCCTGGCGCAGGATGACGAAGGCGCACACGGCCWGGCCGGTCGTCTCGTCGTTGGCGCCGACGACCGCGGCCTCGGCGACCTTCGGGTGCGAGACGAGCGCTGACTCGATCTCGGCCGTCGAGAGGCGGTGGCCCGAGACGTTCATGACGTCGTCGACGCGACCGAGCAGCCAGATGTTGCCGTTCGCGTCGTACTTCGCGCCGTCGCCGGCGAAGTAGTACTTCTCGCCGAACCGGGACCAGTACGTCTCCTTGTAGCGCTCAGGGTCGCCCCAGATGCCGCGCAGCATCGCCGGCCACGGCTTCGTCAGCACGAGGTAACCCACCTGCTCGGGCGTCGTGAACGGCTGCCCCTCGTCGTCGAGGATCTCGGCGCTGATGCCGGGGATCGGCTTCTGCGCCGAACCGGGCTCGAGCGTCGTGACACCGGGCAGCGGGCTGATCATGATCGCGCCGGTCTCGGTCTGCCACCACGTGTCGACGATCGGGGCGCGGCCGCCGCCGATGTGCTTGTGGTACCAGAGCCACGCCTCTGGGTTGATCGGCTCGCCGACCGACCCGAGCAGGCGCAGCGAGCTCATGTCGAACTTCGCCGGGATGTCGGCACCCCACTTCATGAAGGTGCGCACGGCCGTCGGKGCGGTGTAGAGGATCGTGACCTTGTAGTCCTGGATGATCTCCCACCAGCGGCCCTGGTGCGGGGTGTCGGGAGTGCCCTCGTACATCACCTGGGTGACGCCGTTGGTGAGCGGCCCGTAGACGATGTACGAGTGGCCGGTGACCCAGCCGATGTCGGCGGTGCACCAGTAGACGTCGGTGTCGCGGTGGACGTCGTGGACGACGGCGTTCGTGTACGCCGCCTGGGTCAGGTAGCCGCCGGTCGTGTGGAAGATGCCCTTCGGCTTCCCCGTGGTGCCCGAGGTGTAGAGGATGAAGAGCGGGTGCTCGGCCTCGAACGACTGGGCCTCGTGGGTCGGGTCAGCCTTCTCGAGCGCGTCGTGCCACCAGACGTCGCGGTCGTTCCAGGCCGTGTCCTGCCCGGTGCGCCTGACGACGAGCACGTGCTCGACGGACGTGTCGCCGTGGTCGAGCGCCGCGTCGACGGCCGGCTTGAGGGCCGCGGGCGCGCCGCGTCGGTAGCCACCGTCGGAGGTGATGACGACCTTCGCCTCCGCGTCGTTGATCCGCGAGTGCAGCGCCTCGGCGGAGAAGCCGCCGAAGACGACGGAGTGCGGCGCGCCGAGACGGGCGCACGCGAGCATCGCGACCGCGGCCTCGGGGATCATCGGCAGGTAGATCGCGACGGTGTCGCCCTTGCCGACACCAAGGTCGGCGAGGGCGTTTGCCGCGCGCTGGACCTCGGCGTGCAGGTCGGAGTACGTGATGTCGCGGGTGTCGCCCTCGGGCTCACCGACGAAGTGGATGGCCACCTTGTCGCCGCGTCCGGCCTCGACGTGGCGGTCGACGGCGTTGACGCACGCGTTGAGCTCACCGTCGGCGAACCACTTCGCGAAGGGCGGGTTGCTCCAGTCGAGCGACTGAGTGAAGGGCTTGCTCCACGTCACGTAGGTCCGGGCCTGCTCGGCCCAGAAGCCCTCGWAGTCGGCATCCGCCTGGTCGTAGAGGTCCGCAGCGCCGTTCGCCTGGGCGGCGAAGTCGGATGGTGGCGGGAAGGTCCGGCCCTCGTGGACAAGGTTCTCGAGCGGCTCTTTGGTCACGGTGACACCCTTTCGCATCGACGGTGGTGCGGTCGCGCCGCCCGCACGGTCTTCGGCAGTCCCTGGCAGGGTCGACGTCGTTGGAACAACTCATACTCAGGCTAGTTCGCGCTGGACGGCCGTAGTGAGGAGGGTCTCATCCCTACCGGTCAGTAGTCCGGCGAGCGGTCCCGCATCGCGGGCGAGCGGTCCAGCCTCGGACCGCCCGACCCGGGCGTACGGCATACGCCCCCGGAGCCAAGCGGCGGGCGCCCGGGTGTCAGGCCATCCGGACGCGCTCGTGGGACGAAGATGAGGTGTGACCGACCGGACCTACCGCCTCGTCGTCCGCGCGGGCCTCGTCGTCTTCGCGGTCCTCGGCCTGCGCGTCGAGGCGCGCGGCGCGGAGCACCTCCCGCGAGAGGGCGGTGCCGTCCTCGCCAGCAACCACGTCGGCTTCCTCGACTTCCTCTTCGTCGGTCTCGTCGGCCGCCGGCGCGGCCGCTTCGTGCGGTTCCTCGCCAAGCAC
>NZ_JBFULD010000028.1:0-20162 GCF_056400505.1 Terrabacter sp. P5_B1 | reverse complement strand
CTCATCGCGAGCGCCGGGCTCGAGCTCGACGAAGCCAACCTGACCGGCGAGTCCGACCCCGTCCCCCACGACGAGGGTGACGACATCCTGTCCGGCACGAGCGTCGTCGCCGGGTCAGGGCGCTACCTCGCGAGCAAGGTCGGGGCCGATGCCTACGTCAACCGGATCGCTGCTGACGCAAGGAAGTTCACGCGCACCCGGTCCGAGATCCAGGATTCGATCAACACCCTGCTGACCTACATCACGTGGGTCATCGTCGGAGCCCTGCCGATCGCGATCTGGTCGCAGTGGCGCACGGTCGGCGACCAGGGCTGGCGTGAGGTCGTCATCCGCTCCGCGGCCGGCGTGGTCGGCCTCGTACCCGAGGGGCTCGTGCTCCTCACGTCGGTGGCCTTCCTCCTGTCGGCGGTCCAGCTGACGCGTCGCAACGTGCTCGTGCAGCAGCTGCCCGCGGTCGAGGGCCTGGCGCGCGTCGACGTCGTCTGCATCGACAAGACGGGCACGCTGACCGCCGGCGAGATCTCCTTCGAGGATGCGCGGCCGCTCGACGGGCAGGACGACGACGAGATCCGCTGTGCCCTGGGCGCGCTCGCCGACGACCCGAACGCCAACGGCACGCTGACGGCGGTGGCTGCAGCCGTCGAGTCGCCCGGCTGGGAACGCACGCAGACGGTCCCGTTCAACTCCTCGCGCAAGTGGAGCGCGGCCTGCTTCGCCGAGCGCTCGACCTGGGTTCTCGGCGCGCCCGAGGTGCTGCTCGCCGCCGACCCCCAGCCGTCGCCGCCGCAGGTGATCGAGGAGATCCGAGCCAGGGTCGCCGAGCTCGCCGACACGGGCCTCCGCGTCGTGCTCCTCGCCCGCAGCGAGAAGCACCTCGCCGACGCCACGCTGCCGGCCGACCTCACTCCGGCCGCGCTCGTGACCCTCACCGAGCAGGTCCGCGTCGACGCCCAGGACACCCTCGCCTACTTCGCCGGGCAGGGCGTCGCCGTCAAGGTCGTCTCCGGCGACAACCCCGCCACGGTCGCGGCCGTCGCACGTTCGGTCGGGCTCGACGTCGGCGAGCCGGTCGACGCCCGCCGCCTGCCGGACGACCCCGACGCGCTGCGCGAGGCGCTGGCGACGCACACGGTCTTCGGTCGCGTGACGCCCGAGCAGAAGCGTGCCTTCGTCCACGCGCTGCAGGCCGACGGTCACGTCGTCGCCATGACCGGAGACGGCGTCAACGACGCCCTCGCCCTGAAGGACGCCGACATCGGCGTCGCCATGGGCAACGGGGCCCAGGCGACCAAGGCCGTCGCCGAGCTCGTCCTGCTCGACGGGAGGTTCTCGCACCTGCCCGACGTGCTCGCCGAGGGGCGCCGCGTCATCGGCAACGTCGAGCGCGTCGCGAACCTCTTCGTCGCGAAGAACGCGATGAGCCTCGTGGCGATCCTCGCGGCCGCGGTCATCGCGGTGCCGTTCCCGTTCCTCCCCCGGCACCTGACGCTCGTGTCGGCCGTGACGATCGGGACCCCGGCGTTCTTCCTCGCCCTCGGTCCCAACAAGCGCCGCTACCTCCCGGGCTTCCTCGGTCGCATCCTGCGCTTCGCGGTGCCGTCGGGGGCCGTCGCGGGGCTCGCCGTCATCGCGTCCTACCTCCTGGCCGGCAGCGGCTACGGCGTGCCGCGCGAGGAGTTCGCCGACCGGTGCACCGTCGAGGCCGGTACCAGGACCGTCACCGACGTCGCGTGCTGGCAGCCCGGCAGCGGCGCCACCATCACGCTCCTCACCGTCTTCTTCTGGATCCTGGTCGTCCTCGCCCGGCCCTTCCGACCCTGGAAGGCCGCCCTCGTCGCCGCCATGGTCGGTCTCGCGGTCGCAGCCTTCCTCGTGCCGTCGGCCGCCCGCTTCTTCAACCTCGACGCTCCCCTGCCGCTCGTGTGGCAGTCGCTCGCCGTCGGAGCGGTCGGGGCCGGCCTCGTCGAGGCGATCTACCGCCTCTCTCCGTCCGTCCGCAACGCCCACCACATGCGCGACTGAGCGCGACAGGGCGCGGTTGTCGCGTGGTCCGGCGCCGCGGCCGTCGCCCGGACGTCGTAGAATCGAGGCGCACAGGGATCCGGCGTGACCTGATGGGCGGGTAGGCACGCAGCCGTGTCGCGCACCCCGCGACCAGATCCGGAGCCGCCCCGTGTCACCCATCGACTCGTACCGCCACCTCTTCGGCCTCACCGGCCGCACCTACATCGTCGTCGCGTTCCTGGCTCGTCTGCCGCTCGCGATGAGCCAGCTGGGCACCCTCCTGCTCGTGTCCGCCGCCACCGGCAGCTACGGCGCAGGCGGCTTCTGTGCCGGGGCGCTCGCCGTGGCCAACGCCGTCGGGGCACCCTTCTGGGGCGCCCGGGCCGACCGGGTGGGTCAGCGCCGCGTCGTGGCCCTCCAGTCCGTCGCGGGCGGCCTCGGCATCGTCGGCGTCCTCGTCGTCGTGGCCGCCGGACTCCCGTGGGGCGTCGCCGCGGTCGCGAGTGCGATCGCGGGTCTGCTCCTGCCGCAGATCGGTCCGCTGGCTCGGGTGCGGTGGCGGCCCATCACGGCCGCCACGGGATCGCGCCAGCACGGCCTGGTCGACGCGGCCTTCTCCTACGAGGGCGCTGCCGACGAGGCGTCCTTCGTCCTCGGCCCGGCGCTCGTCGGGCTCGGGGTGTCCGTCGCCAGCCCGACGGCAGCCCTGGCCCTCGCGGCGGCCGGCCTCACCGTCTTCGGCACCTGGTTCGCCCTGCACGAGACCGCGGAGGTGACGCACGCGGCGACCGCGAGGACGACCGGCGCCGTGGGCCCGCTCCTGACGCCGGCCCTGATCGTCCTCGGCGTCGCCCAGCTGCTCGTCGGCAGCGTCTTCGGCTCCGTCCAGACGGGCACCTCGGTGCTCGCCACCGCGGCCGGCTCCCCGGGCCTGACCGGCTACTTCCACGCCCTGCTCGGCGTCGGCAGCGTCATCGCGGGCCTCGCGGTCGCGGGGCTGCCGGCCCGGTTCGGGCTGTCGACGCGGTTGCGCTGGTTCGCCGTCGGCCTGCTCGCGCTGTCGGCCCCGTTGCTGCTCGTCGGTTCGCTGGCGGCGCTCGTTCCCGTCCTGCTCGTGCTGGGCTGCACCGTCGCGCCCTACATGATCACGACGTTCACCCTGGGCGAGCGCGTCACGCCGCCGTCCCGCACCGGCGCGGCCATGACGGTCCTCGCCGCCGCGACCGGTCTCGGCTACGCGGTCGGCGCCGCCCTCGCCGGGCGCCTCGCCGACTGGGGCGGCCACACGCCGGCGTATGCCGTCACCGTCGGCGCCGGCGCAGCCGCGGTCCTCGTGTCGTGGGGGGCGCGTCGCATTCTCGAGCGCGCCGAGCCCCGCCGCCAGCCGGACCCCGCCCCGCACTCCTAGGCCCCGCCAGTCCCGCCCCGGCGGAGTTGGCGCAGCCCCAGGGCCCGAACCAGTCCGCCAGTCCCGCCCCGGCGGAGTTGGCGCAGCCCCAGGGCCCGAACCGACCCCGCCAGTACCGCCCCGGCGGAGTTGGCGCGCTCCGCAGACCCGAACCGACCCCGCCAGTCCCGCCCCGGCGGAGTTGGCGCGGGGTCAGGGGCGCAGGCGCATCCGCATCGCCGGCCAGGCGGTCGAGGTTAAGCCGAGCTCTTCATACAGGCCCGATCCCTCCCCGGTGGCGAAGAGCTCGACCACCGTGGCCTCGGTCTCGTCACGCAGCCAGTGGAGGACCCCGACGACGCAGCATCGCGCCAAACCTCGCCGCCGCGCCTCGGGCAGCGTCGCGACGTTGTTGACCAGACCCCAGACGCCGTTCGGGTTGACCGGCGACGGGGTCTCGAAGCGCAGGCCCGCCATTGCCCCGGCAACGACCGTCCCGTCGGCGTCCTCGGCCAGCACGACGCAGGCCCGCGACCCGCCCAGCTCCCGCACGAACCACGCGGTCGCGGCCTCGCGCCAGCCGGGGTCGTCGACGCCCGGGACGCCCATGGCCGAGAACATCAGGGCCCGGAGCTCCGTCACGGCAGCGGCGTCGGCGGGCGTCGCACGCCGTGTGGTCCACGGGCCCTGTGTCGCGTGCCCCGCCGCCTGCCCCGTCGCCCGCCCCGTCGCCGGCCCTGGTCGTGGACCGGGTCACCGGAAGGTCCCACCCGTGAAGGCCGGCGCGAGCGGCACCTCGGTCGCGGCATACGTCGTCTCGACGGCCCGGGCGAGCCGCAGCGCGACCTCCGCCAGCTCAGGCAGGGCGCGTCCGTCGGCCGCCGTGCGCAGGAAACCCAGCACCCGGTCGGRCATGCGCGGCATCGGCTTGACCGGGTTGGTGCGTTGGGGCTCGCCGTCGACGAGCGGGCCGAGAAACCAGCTGCCCGCCAGCCACGCCCAGCCCTCAGTGGCGAGGTCGAGGTCGTGGTCGAAGCCGGTGCCGAGCACCTCCGGCCAGACCTGCCCGACCGACTGCCGCCAGCGGTCGAGGGCCACCTGCGCTGCAGCGGCGTCGAGCGACCACGCGCACCAGCACGTCGGCCACGGCACCCGGAGGTAGGCGGCGTCCCACGCGATCGGTCGCCACACCGCGAACTCGAAGTCGAGAAGTGCCGGGTCGCCTGCGTCGGGGACGAGGTTGTTGTCGGGGCACATGTCGGCGGCCGAGAGGCTGCTCGCGTCGACCCGGAACCGCTCCGGCACACCGACGAGCACGTCGAAGGTCCCCCCGGGCACGTCCACGTCGAGGGCCGTCGCCAGCCGGGCCCACTCGGTCGCGGCCGTGGCGAGCTGCCCGGGCACGTAGTCGAGCTYGATCCGGCTCTCCGCCAGACCGGTGGCGCGAGCCAGCACCCCCACCTCGAAGGCCTCGCGGGTGTCTCGGCCCGCGCGGTGCAAGCCCGCCAGGGCCGTCGCCCAGACCGACAGCGTCTCGGCCGCCAGGTCAGCATCGGCGCCGAGCAGCGCGTCGGCGAGGTGCGTCCCCTCCCCCAGGTCGGCCATGACGACGAGTCGCGGGTCGCTGCTCTCGGCGACCAACTGGGGGGTTCCGGCGAAGCCCGCGAGCGCCGCCAGGGCCGAGGCCTCACGGGCGTATGCCTCCCGTCCGTCCTCGCCGAGGTAGCGCTTGACGACGAGGGACCGCCCAGCCGAGCGGACCCGCACGACGAGGGGTTCGACGGCTGCCGGGGAAGGCGTCGCCCATCACCTCGAGTCGCTCGCCGACGAGCCCCAAGTCGGCCCGAAGCGTGTCGTCCAGCAGGTCCGGGTGCGGGGACGGCGAGGTCACAGTCACCGGCGTCACTGTGCCAGATCGCGAACCCAGGAGCGGACTCCACGGGCGCCTGGCCAGCTCGGCCGCATACCTCTCATTCACGGCATTCAAAACTTCTTGCACAAATTCGGCGAAACCCGGTACATACGGCCATGGGTTGATTACTGTCACACATGTAACACCCCCCCGGCTGGCACGCACCCCCCATCCGCTCCAGCCTCGAAGGAGTCCGTTCTGCGCGCGCAGGCGGGCTCCTTCGCAATTCCCCCGCGTATGCCGTGACCGCGGTCCTCCGGTCACAGCTCAGCGGCCCTCGGCCCGACGTCTCGGCGTATCCGCCGCAGCAGGAGCCAGCGCTCCGACTAGTCCCAGAACTGGTCGTTGCGGGCCGTGTCCTCGAAGAACTGGCGGGCCTCGGTGACACGGCCGTCGCGAAGCTCGAAGACGATGACGGCGTTCTGCTCCAGGCTGTTCGTGCCACGAGTGGCCTGGTTCCGGTTCAACGCCACCGTGTGGTTGTCGCCGCCCACGACCTCGTCGAGGGTGACGACCAAGGTCCCACCCGAGCGCGTCATCAACTCGCCGAAGAGGGACAGGATCTCATCCCGCCCGTGCTTCGTCCCCGAGAGTGACCCACTGCCGGGCACGTGCCAGACGGCATCGTCAGCGAAGAGCTCAGTGAGGGTGGCCATGTCACCGGCACTGAACGCCGCGTACCCACGGCGGATGACCTCTACGTCCTCGGTTGTGCCCATTGCCGATCTCCTTCCTTGCCCGACTGCGACGACCGTTGCTGAACCAAACAACGCTATCCCCGGCGTCCGGACCGTGTCCCACGAACAGCCGAGCCGCCGGTTCACGGGGTGCGGAGCCAGGGCCCACCCCGCGCGCCGACGAGCGGGCGGCCCGAAGCAAGGGGCACCCGGGGACCTTTCGGCAGGCTCGGGGCAAAGGAAAGACCCCCGACTCTGGCGAGTTGGGGGCCTGACCTGTGGTGATGCGTGGAGCCGCTTGTCGGAATCGAACCGACGACCTATTCGTTACGAGTTCGTCCTCGGCGCGATTTCGAGCCGAGCTGACGCTGCTGTCGACGGCAGCTGAAAACCGACCCCGTGACAGCAGGTGAAAACTGACCCCTGCCGGATCCTGTCCTCAACTGCGAGGGCGGGAGGAAGCGGGTGTTGTCTGTGGAGGACTGGGCTGAGATCCGTCGACTGCACAAGGCCGAGGGGATGCCGATCAAGGTGATCGCGCGGACCATGGACTGCTCGAAGAACACCGTGAAGAAGGCACTGTCCGCGTCGGGCCGCCGTCCTACTCCCGGGCCCCGTCCGGGTCGGTGGTCGACGCGGTGGAGCCGTTGATCCGTGACTATCTTGGGCAGAAGCTCGCCATCGGCCCGGGCCTACGCGCACCAGACCGTGACCATCCACGTCGCCGAGACCACCGTGACGGTCGAGGCCGACGGTGAGACCCGCGTCTTCCGTCGGACCAGCACCAAGCCCGTGCGTAGCATCAAGGGACATCGGCCACGGACCGCTACCTCAGTTTCCTAGCCGGAGTGTCAAGCATCAGGTGACACAACTCCGTCAAGCATCTGGTGAGTCAAGACACGACCTCGGGTAGGCGTCCTGTCCCGGCTGATGGGCGACGGCGACGCGCCACCTGATGTGCGACACCTGACACGACGTCAGCGGCAACTGAGTAAATGGGCGTGCGCACGCGGCTTGCCTCGAACTCCGCCGGGACGTACAGTTTTCTGTACAGGAGGCGGCCATGAAGACGATGAGCTACACAGAGTCCCGCGCCCACTACGCCGAGGTGCTCGACGCCGTCGCCAACGACCGCGAAGAGGTCGTCATCACCCGCGCCGGGCACGAGCCGGTTGTCATCGTCTCCCTCGACGACTACGAGTCATTGCGGGAGACCGCCTACCTGATGCGCTCGCCTGCCAACGCCCGACGCCTGCTCGACGCGATGGAGCGTCTCGAGGCCAACCGAGGCCAGACCCACGATCTCATCGAGACCGAGTGACGTGCTGCTCGTCTGGGACGAAAATGCCTGGGACGACTACCTGTGGTGGCAGACGCAGGACCGCAAAGTGCTCAAGCGCATCAACGCCCTGCTGGTCGACATCCAACGCAACGGCAACGAAGGCATCGGCAAGCCCGAGGCGCTAAAGCACGACTTCGCCGGCTACTGGTCCCGACGAATCACCGACGAGCATCGCCTCGTCTACAAGATCACCAGCGATGAAGACCGCATCGCTGCCTGCCGGTACCACTACGGATAGCCGCTCGATCTGCGGCATGAGCAAGCATTCATTGTTGGCCCACCATGTCGTTCGCGACACCGGAAGTGGATCAGCGCGGCGTCGTCCTGCGCTCACTCGGCCAGCGGCGCGGGAGCCGCGGTCGTGCAGGGCATCTCGCATACGGCGAGGACGCGAGGGACGTTGCCCGGCCCATGGTTGGCCCAGCCCGCTCGCGACGGGTGTGCGCGTACCGGTCATGTTTCTGAGTGCGCCGCCCGGCACCGTGGGGCGGGCTACGTTCGCGAAGGATCCGCGACAGTCGGTCGTGACGCTGGTGCGAGCGTTGGGCCGATCGCTCGTCGTCTTTGGGTGGCGGCCCTGGTCCGGACGGTGTTCGCGACCGGGTATTGGACCGAGGTGTGGCACATGCTTGCACCCCGCGTTAACGTGGAATGCGGTAGGGGCCGCGACCTGGCCGTTCCCCATGATGGGGCGGCCGCGGAACGGCCTGTGGCGACGTCGTCGAGCGTCTGTGGGGAGGTCACAAGCGTGCCGACGGATGCGCTAACGATCTCGTTCCTCGGCGATCCGGTTCGCGTGGTGATTGTCGGCGAGATCGACCTGGACACTCGTGAGCAGTTCAAGGCCGCCCTAGCGCGAACCTTCGGCAGCGACGGCGAGACCGTGTTGGACCTGAGTGGGGTGCCGTTCATGGACACCCACTCGGTGACCGCCGTGGTGCACTGTGCCAACCGACTGTTCGGCGAGGGCGGGCTGTTGATCGTCCATCGTCCGCCGCCGTCCCTGCGCCGCATCTTCGAGGTGCTGTGGGGAGGCGACGGTGGAGCACGGCTCTTCATCTCCGAGAAGCAACAAGAGCGGGGAGAGCGTGAGTGACGCTGACGGCGTCCACGCCGGGCTGGTGCACGAAGCGATGCTCTACCGCGGCGACGCCGAGTTCGTCTCCGGGGTCGTCGGTCAGGTCCGCGCCGCGCTTGCGGCTGACCAGCCGGTCCTGGTGGAACTGCCCGGCGCCCGCGGCGACTTGATCCGAGACGCCCTCGGAACTGATGCCGAACGGGTTCGGTTCGGCGACATGGCCGACCACGGCCGCAACCCCGGACGCATCATTCCCGGCGTCATGCACGACTTCGTCGTTGGCCACCTCGACCGCCGGGTGGTGATCATCGCGGAGTCGACCTGGGCGACACGGTCCGCGCCCGAATACGCCGCGTGCGTGGAACATGAGGCGCTGACCAACCTGGCCTTCGCCGGGCAGCAGGTCAGCATCCTGTGCCCGTACAACCTCACCGACCTCACAGAACACGCTGTCGCCGACGCCGAGCGCACCCACCCGACGCTGTGGCAACACGGAGCGCGCCGCGTGAGCACCGCGTATACGGGAACCGCACGCGGTGGTGGACTCGATCGCCGCGCTGCAACCGCCGACGCCCGCGCGTGCTCGACGACTCGACTACGCCTTGGTCTCGCAGGCGCGGCACGCCGCCACGGAATGGGGCAGACGCGCCGGATTGACCGAGGACCGCCTCACCGACCTGATCATCGCGGTAAGCGAAGTCGGCGGCAACAGCGTGGCGCACACCGGGCACGGCGGGTCACTGCTGTGGTGGCAGAACGGCGACTCCCTGGTGTACGAGATGCGCGACGGTGGCCACATTCAGGACCTGCTCGCGGGGCGGGTGCCACCCCCGCCCGAGGCAGAGTCCGGGAGGGGCCTTCTCATGGTGAACCTGCTGTGCGACCTCGTCCAGGTCAAGACAGGCCCGTCGGGCACCGCGATCCGACTGTGGATGACTTTGCCGGCCCAGGCTCAGGGGCAGCAGCGAAGTGGCGGGGCACACTGACCCGCGGACCGCGGCTTCCGTTGTCAAGTCGCGCACTCACCCCGAAGGCGGGGCCGGCCCCCCGTTGGCCGGAGTCATCATGGAGCGATGGGCGTCGCGAGCGCTGCTGACAGGTGTGACCGAGGCGGAGAACGGAGCAGAGGGCCGACCGCGCGGGACGCAGCCGCCGAGGAAGCGGATCGCGAGGCCACCGAGCGCGACCGAGCGGCGGCCGAACGCGATCATGCGACTGCTCCTACGCTCGGTGCTATCGCGGCTGGGTCCGTATCGCGCTCGCGCTGGGTGTCGGCGGTGAGCTCGAGGAACATCCCCTCCAGGCCGGCGCCTTCGGCCGGGCGCCGTTCCACCAGTGGCGCGCCGGCCTTCGGGGCGAGCTGGCCGACGACGGCAGCGTCGGCGTCGACCCGTAGGGTGCCGTGCGCGTCCGAGCTGTCGTGCTCGGTGTGGCCGATGCCGGCGATCGTGAGCGCTGCGCTGAGCAGGGCGACCTGCGGGGTCCGGACCRGGTCCCMGCCGAGGCGAGCAGCTCGAGCTTGGTGCCCTGCGCGACGATCCGGCCGTTGCCGATGACGACGAGGTCATCGGCGATGACCTCGATCTCGTGGAGCAGGTGTGAGGACAGCAGCACGGTGGCGCCCCCGTTGGCGTAGTCGCGCAGCAGGTCACGCATCCACCGGATGCCGGCCGGGTCGAGGCCGTTGGTCGGCTCGTCGAGGATCAGCACCTCAGGGTCGCCGAGCAGCGCTGCCGCGATCCCGAGGCGCTGGCGCATCCCGAGGGAGTAGTCACGGATCCGGCGTCCGGCTTCGTCGGGGGTCAGGCTGACGAGGTCGAGCACCTCGTCGACGCGCCGAACCGGCTGACCCATGATGCGCTGGCTCAGTGAGCATCTCGCGCTCGGTGCGACCCCACGTGCTGGGCCGAGGCGTCGAGCAGGACGCCGACCTGCAGGCCGGGGTTCGGCAGCTCGGAGAAGTGGCGACCGCACACGTGGGCGGTGCCGCAGGTCGCCGGAGTCAAGCCGACGATGACGCGCATCGTCGTCGACTTGCCCGCGCCGTTGGGACCGAGGAATCCGGTGACGCGGCCCGGCGAGGCGGCGAAGGAGACGCCGTCGACCGCGACGAACTTGCCGTAGCTCTTCGTGACCGACTCGACGGTGATCATCCGACCACCCCGAGCGTGATGGCGACCTTGCCTCGGACGGCGCCGGACTCCAGACGCCGCATCGCCTCAGCGGTCTCGGCGATCGGGTAGGCCCGATCGACGCTCGGGACCAGTTCTCCAGCCTCGAGGAGGACGGCGAGCCGCTCGTAGTCCGAGCCCCGCTCCTTGGCAAGCACGCTGGTGAGGCGCTGCCGACCGAACAGCGAGCGGAGTCGAGCTCGCAGCTGCCGGCCGATCGTACCGCCCGTCCAGTCGCCGCCTCCCTCGCCGCCGACGAGGACCAGCGTGCCAGTCGGCTTGAGCGCCCGGCGTAGCCGGGTGAGGTCGGACAGCCCCGCGATGTCGATGATGACGTCGTAGTGCCGGGAACCGTCGGCGAAGTCGTCCCGCTCGTAGTCGAGGACGTGGTCGGCTCCCAGGGCGCGGACCAGATCGTGCTTGGCGGCGCTGGCCAGCCCGGTGACCTCGGCGCCGACGGACCTGGCGAGCTGGACGGCATACGACCCGACTCCGCCGGAGGCGCCGATGACGAGCACCTGCTGTCCTTCGGTGACGCCCCCAGCGTCGAGGACTGCCTGTAGCGCGGTGCCACCGGAGACGGGCACGACGGCGGCTTGCTCCCAGGTCACGTTCACCGGGCGGCGAGCGAGCTTGTCGGCGCGGGCTGCCGCGTAGTCGGCGACCGATCCCGGGGCGACCCCGAAGACCTCGTCGCCGATGCAGAAGGCAGTCACCTGCGAGCCCACCTCGACGACGGTTCCGGCGACGTCGCGGCCGATGACCGGCTGCTTGGGCGTCCGCAGCCCGAAGGCGAGGCGAAGCAGTCGTGGCTTGCCCTCCATGAGATGCCACGTCCCGCGGTCCAGCCCGGCGGCCCGCACGGCCAGCAGCACCTCGTGGGGGCCGATCTCAGGTCGTGGAACCTGCGTCAGGCGCAAGATGTCGGAGCTGCCGTAGCCGTCCTGGACGACTGCGTCCATGGTGCCGGCTGGGCGCTGGCCCTGACCAGGCATCCTGGGCCGGCCCGGTACTGCTGCGGGATCGAGACGGCGCACAAGGTCGCCCGTCGATGCTGCCGGTTCGCTGCCGAGGTCGGTGCGTTCAGTCGGAGTCGCCGAGGTCCCGGGCAGGTCAGTGCGGGCGCCGCGCCCGGGGCTCATCAGCTGCTACTGACGAGGAGGTCGGCAGCTATGGCGGTCCCATACTTGCTCGGCTTGAACCCCTTGGTGACGAGCCAGATGCCGAGGGTGAGCTCAAATACGGCGACGGGCAGAGCCGCAAGGAGGGCGATCGGCGAGACGTTGGAGTAGGCGCCGAAGAAGATCGCGATGTCGGAGATGAGCAGCAGCGGGGCGCCGATGAAGGCGATGATGGGCAGGAAGCGAGGGACCAGCGCGGACCTGTAGAGCACGTAGCCGATGAGCAGGTCGCAGAAGACGGGCATGAGGCTCCCGGAGAGCAGGAACGTCCAGGTGTAGTTGGCGAGCAGGCTGTGCCCCATGGTGACGAGGAATGCGGGGTTCGCGCCGGCGGTGCCGGCGACGTCGGTGCGCAGGGTGAGGATCGTCAGCATGCTGACGACCCCGACGAAGATGAGGCTGGTCTCCACGACCCGTGCGGTGACAAAGCCGAGGGCGGCGGTCTGGCTGACCCGTTTGGCCACCGGGTAGAGCACCACGGCGGTGCCGGTGCCGGCCAGGCCGACGATGACCTCGGAGAGGGCGCCCCACAGCACGCCGGTGTCGCTGCCCGCGCCCAGGATGAAGGCGCCGACGTTGTCCTTGACCGGTTTGTAGAGCGCGAGCGTGGGGATCGACACGAACGTGATCAAGTACAGCACCCCTGCGGTCAGCGAGATCCTCCGCATCGGGTCCATCCGTCGATGCGGCGTTGCGGGTCCCGGCGCGATGGTCGTGGCTGGGCTGTGCGTGGCTGAGGTCATGACGTGCTCCTTGGGGTTCGGGTCGTCGGTGTGATGCCTGGCGTGGTTCGCTCGCCGGGCACTGCGGTCACAAGACGGCTGGCGCTGGCGTCAGCGGGGTCTTGTCGGCCGCCGGAGCGGCGGGGGGTTCGGTGCCGCCGACGTCGAGCCGGAACGGCGGGTAGGCGTCGGTCATCAAGCCGGTGTAGGCGGCGACGCGGAAGACCCAGCGGTTCATCCCCAGCACGAGGTCGTACAGGCCGCGTGGGTAGCGGTCGGCGAACAGCAGGGCAATCCCGGCGATGAGGACGAGCAGACCGATCAGGCCGGAGCCGTACAGCCAGGCGTCGCCGTGGTTGACCTGGTTGTAGCCGCCGAACGCGGCACCGGTGAAGACCCCGATGATCAGGTACTGGGGCACCGCGAGCAGCCACCACTTCACGAGCACGAGCCCACGCGAGAGCGACGCCGGGTAGTCGACCTCGAGCCGTGCCGGGTAGTCGGGGACGTCCTTGAGCGTGAACGGCGGGTACCGGTCGGTGCCCAGGGCGCCGTAGGAGTAAAAGCCCACGCGCCAGGACCATCGCAGCACGCCGACATTGAAGGTGAACAACCCCACCGGGTAGCGGCCGGTGAACAGGATCGCGAAGAACGCGATCACGCTCACCACCGCGAACGCCAACCACAGGAAAAGCAAGATCACGTAGTGCGGGATGGCGAGCAGCCACTTGACGAGCCAGAGGCCCCGGCTCAGCGTCGGGGCGAGCTCACCGGTGAGGCGAAGGGGGTAGGGGCGTGCGTTGGTGTCCATGACTGGGCCTCTCTGTCGCGCAGTCGCGACGGTGGCTGAAGGGGCGCCCCTGAAGTTCGGCCGGACCGGGTGGCCCGACGAGCTCACGCTCGAGCGTTCCGTCAGGCCACGGGGGCGTGCCCCGAAATGGTGTTCTCGACGCTACGCGCGCAACAGGTAACTAGCAAGCGATCGCTAGAATTGAGTTTCGGCATCGTCACCGACCTGACCGACGCGGGGTACGTCGTCAAGGAGAGGGACGGCCGGCGTAACCGCTTCGCTCACGGACCGCGCCGACGGCGCCCGCTTCTTGGCCGCGTAGTACGTGCTCGGGGCGATCTGCGTCCCTGCCTCTGTCAAGACGGTGCAGATCGGCTCGACCTCGGCCTGCTGGACCCAGTTGCGCAACGTCTCCGGGTTGATCCCGAGCTGGTCACCGACCCGTTGCAGTGCACCTTGCTTGGTGGCCGGACTACGCCGCAGATCGACGGCCATCCTGATCGCGCGCTCCCGGAGCTCGTCCGGGTACTTCCTCGGTGCCGCCATGACTCTCATCCTTCCGTGGAATGAGAGCCTCCATCAGACCCGGAACGGGACAATCGAGGACAGCCGCGGTTACGCCGTCGGCGGTCGGGGCCCGTGCCGTCCGGATGCACCATCACTGGACTCGGGGCTTGCCACCCTGCCCCGGCTGCAGGGTCACGCCGGCTCCTTGAGGTGTCGGTGGGTTGGTGGGCACAGGTGTCAAGGCACCGGTTGGTGCCGGGCAGGGGCGCGTTGGGGCAGGTGCCGCCGTTGCGGGTGCGGGCCCCGCAGAGCCTTGGAATCTCAGCCATGCACCGCCCTCGGTCGCGGGGGCGCCGGCAAGCCGTGGCCGGGCTTGCCCGTGCGACGACCGTCTGGGGGCCGAGCCGCCGGGTACGTGAGCAGTACCGCCGCTCCAAGGCTTCAGCAGAGTGGCACGGTCGGTGGCGTTGGCTGCGTCGTCGTCTGGTCCCAACCCCACTCTGGGGGCCCAGATGGCGACGTTGTCGGCCTGCACGGGGTGGCCCTGGTGGCCGGTCATGGGTGCGGCCGGCTGGTGGTGCTCCTCGTCGTCGGTCTCGTCCTCGCCGCCGGCGGCGGGTCGATCGGCGCCCCCGAACGCGCGATCTTCAGCGTCTTGGCGGCGGTGGCCATCGCGTTCGTCCGACGGGCAAGGACTTCGCCTCGACGCCAACCTCATCAGGGCACCTGTGAAGCCGCACCGGCCCTGTCGTCGTCCATCACTCTGGCGCTCACCCGGACGCTGCGGTGCCCGCGGAGGACCCGAAGGGCCTGCGGATGACCCCATGAAGAAGCAGTCGGCGGTTGAACCGCGACGGCCCTTCGGGTCCTTCGCCTTCAGCCGACTCTGGTCAGCAGTTGGGCTGAGAGCCACTGCTGCACCAGGACCCGGTCTGCTCGATGATGTAGGCGACGAGTGCGAACTAAGCGCCGTCACGCTGCTGCGAGTCGGCGAGGATGCTGGGACGTGGGTCCCACCTCGTCTCATGGGCCCCTGTGTCCGGCCCGCCGTCCAGAGATCCGAACGGACGGACGCTCAGGCCTTCGTGACAATGGACAGCCGCCGGCGTGCAGCGGAGAGTGAAGAACATGTCGACAACATCCGGCCCCAACCCCGCACAGGACCTGCCGGACTGGGCCTTGGGTCAAGCGATGAACGATCTCGACGACGACGACACCGCAGGCCGGGACGAGCGGGCGCAGGAGCTCGTGCGCGCCTTTGAGGACGAACAGCACAACGAGGATGACGACGCCGATGCGGGCGGCGAGGGGTAGTCCCAGTGCTCGCCGCCCGGTGACGTCAACACCCGCGTGGGGAGGTCATGTCGTAGCAGACACCGGGGGGCGACGACATGACCTCCCCAGGACTGGACCGCCGCGACCGGGTGGAGCGTCTCGATAGTGAGCCTCTCAACGCGCCTGACGCCATGGGGCCATGATCCCCAGTGCCAGGTCCGGCGGCTGTGGGCTAGCCGGGTTGGTCGTCGGTCTTGTTCACGACAGCCTTCGTCCAGCTGCCCGGTATGTAGATGGCCAGCGGGAGGTAGCCGCGGCCGGTGTGGTAGTTGATGACTAGATGGCCCTCCTGGAGCTGGAAGTGCACGCCGTCTTCGTGCACCTCTTGGCCGCCGTCGGAGGTGGTCACGGTGACTGGCATGGCTGCTCCCTTCACGGCCCCCGCGATGTGGGGCGTCTGGTGACCATTTTGGTTGCCGCGTCGGCCCGGGCCAAGCACGTGCCGCTGTCGGTGCATGCCAGCGATCCAGCCCGGGCGTCGCAACGGCCTCAAGGCCGGGCACCGACCAGCGACCCAGCAACCGGCTCTGCCGTGGCTCGCGACGACTGTCCTGCTTGACGCCCCGCCGCGTCATGCCTTGATCGGTGACCGGCGGCGTGCCACCGGAGCTACCGCGCCGCTGTCGCCGATCAGCACCGCGAGCACCTCGCCAACCGTTGTCGAGCGGATGACGGGCCCAGGCAAGGGCAGGTGCCCTTGAACTTGATACCGGTTGCGCCGACCGTCCTTCTCCTTGACCACGTAGCCGGCGGTGGCGAGGTCGTTGACGATGGCGTAGGCACTCCGCTCCGTCACGCCCAGCGCGGCAGCGATGTCGATGAGCCGGACACCCGGATCGTGAGCGATGCACAACAGTGCCTGAGCGTGGTTGGTCAGGAAGCTCCACTCAGCCATGTCGCCGAACCTACACCCTCGTTTCTAGAACTCGACTACGAGCCTGCGTTGAGAGCCCCGCGCTCCAGGGTCTCGAGTCTGGCGACCTGCACCAGGTCCTCCCGCTCGATGCCGCGGCCGTCGTAACGGCCCGCGATCGAGGAGCACAGGTCGAGGTAGAGATGCACGACCTGCTCGACGATGCGCTCGCGCTCGTTGCCGGTGCCGGCCGAGGCGAGCCGGGCGAACAGATCGCTCGTTGCCGCGTCGCGTTCGACGAATGACAGGGAGGTGTGGGCGGGGTAGTGCGCCATGACTCTCGTCCGATGTTCGGATGACGGAGTCGGCACTGCGATTGGACCGCTCAGACCTCTTGAGAGTCGCACGGTCCTGTGAATGCACAAACGCCGGCGCCACCACGTCACTCGGGCGCCGAGCTGGCGACCGAGGCGGGTCGACGAACTAACAGGGGCATTTGAGTTCCTAAGGAAAGTCAAGCTGCTGGTCGGCTCGTAGGCTGGGTGGYGACGGGCCGGGATGTCGAAGCGCTCAGCGACCTCTGTGGCACCCGGCTCGTCCTGTGCTTGAGGCGTTGCGGGTTGCGGCGGCTGGCGTTTCTTGGCGCGGACGGCTGGGTCGACCTGGTGGTGTTCCTCTGACGATGCGTCGCCCGTCGGCTTCGGTGATCGCGGTGCCGTCGAAGTCGCGGATGACGTAGGGCTGCCCAGCTGCCCGGCCCTGAGGCAGGCGGCGATCCGGGTGAGCAGGGTGGTCGCGACGTGACAGATCGCGGTGTCGTGGTGGCGCCCGGCGTTCATCGGCCGCACGTAGGTCGCGGTCAGTTGTGGGTCGGCCCGGCGGGCCATGTCCGCGGCCATCCACAGGGACTGCCGCAGCAGCGTGTCGCCGGCTTTGGTGATGCCGCCACGGTGCTCGCTCTGGCCGGTCTGCCCGGACTGGGTGACCTTGGGGACCAGGCCGGAGTAGGAGCGGATCGCCGGGAGGCTGCTGAACCGGTGAGGTCACCGAGCCGGGCGGTGATCGCGGCCGCCAGGACTGGCCCGACTCCCGGGGCGGTGCGGGCGATCTGGAGCGGGTCGGCCTGCCGGTACAGTCCGGCGATCCGCTCATCCGCCCGCGGATCTGAGCCGTGAACACGAGCGCTTGCTCGGCCTCGAGGGCCAGGTCGGCGCCGAGCTGGGCGAAGTCCATCCCGGCCCCGTCCCACAACACGATCGACTCGTGGGCCACCGCGAGCAGGTGCTCGGCCTTGTCGTGGTGCCACTGGCCGTGGGAGTAGCGAATCAGGAACTGTCCCAGACGTGCTCGGCCCAATCGGAGCAGAGCCCGGGGGTCGCCGTACCGGGCCAGCAGGTGCAGGGACGCGTTCCCGTACTCGGTGCCGAGCTCTTCGTACCAGCCCGGCCCGAGCAGCTCGAGCAGGGCATCGATCCGCGCGAACACGGCCGCGCGTCTCGTCACCACCGAGAAGCGCTGTTTGGTCGCCCCACGCAGTGGGTCCGCCGGTCCCTCACCGGTGTGGGGGCGCAGCCCCTCGGGGTGCAGCAGCGGCAGCCGGGCCAGCAGGGCGGAGTCGAACGCCGGTCGTCCTTGGTGCGCTGGGAGTAGTAGGCGCGAAGGTCCGCGGACTGCGTGGTCGGGACGAGCACCACCTTCACGCCACGGCTCTTGAAGCAGGCCGCGACCGGCGCCCACGCGATGCGGGTCGGCTCCATCACGACCGTCAGCTCCCCCGGGTCACAGCCCAGGTCGGCCCACAAGGCCTCCAGGTCACGCACCCGGGACTGGAAGGTGCGCCCGGTCCACACCAGCCGCCCCTGATCATCGGCCAGCGACGCCACGTGCGGCGCGCGGCAGGCCAGATCGATTCCCAAGGTCACTCTCACCGGCAACCACCCCTCTTCCTCGTCGACACGGTTCACGGTTCGCCCGACGGACCGCTCTCGACAGCAGCTCGAAGGGCGGCCTCTACGTCGACACGCTGAAGGGCCGCCGCTCGCGCACCGTCGCGTTGCCGGCGGCAGTCGTGCCGATCCTCGACCTCTGGAGCGCCGGCAAGTCGCCCTCCGACTGGCTCTTCAGCGCGCCCGGAGGCGGGCCCCTCTCGGAGTCCAACTGGAAGCGCTCGGTCGGGTGGCGTGAGGCCTGTGCGGCCATCGGCCGTCCGATCCTGCGGGCTCACGACCTGCGGCATACGGCGGCGTCCATCTGGCTCGGAGCGGGCGCCGACCCGAAGGTGGTCCAGCGCATCCTGGGGCACGCCTCCGCCGCGATGAGGATGGACCTGTACGGCCACCTGATCGACCGCAACCTGTGGGAGGCGGCGCAGAAGGTCGGGGGCACCACGGGGGCATCTGAGGCCGTCGCGGGCAAGGGAAAGGCCCCCGTCTCTGGCGAGATGGGGGCCTGACCTGTGGTGTTGCGTGGAGCCGCTTGTCGGAATCGAACCGACGACCTATTCATTACGAGTGAATCGCTCTGGCCGACTGAGCTAAAGCGGCTGGTTGCGACCGTCACCGCGAGGGCGACCGGACACGGAGGTTGAGTATACGCACCACCCCTGCCGGAGAAAAATCGCCGCCTGACCGCCTGCCCGTCGGTGGGAATGCGGAACCGTCCACCCGGGCTTGACCTCGAGGAGACCGCGACAGAACACCACCCGCGAACCCGAGGAGACCACCGATGACCGAGACGAACGAKGCCACCGCACCGACGATGCGTGCCATGACCTACGACACCTACGGTGGGCCGGAGAACCTCGCACTGACCGAACAGCCGCGGCCCGCGGTCGGGCCCGGCGAGGTGCTCGTGCGGGTGCGTTCGGCATCGGTCAACCCCGTCGACTGGAAGCTGATGTCGGGCGGCCTCGATGCCGTCATGGACGTGCGCTTCCCGGTCGTGCCGGGCTGGGACGTCGCGGGCGTTGTCGAGGCCGTCGGCTTCGACACCCCGGAGTTCTCTCCCGGGGACGAGGTGCTCGCCTACGCACGCAAGGACTACGTCCACGGAGRCACGTTCGCCGAGCTCGTCACGGTTCCGGTGCGGGCCCTGGCCCGCAAGCCTGCCTCCATGTCGTGGGACGAGGCAGCCGGCCTGCCGCTCGCCGGACTCACCGCCCTGCGCCTGCTGACCCGCCTCGAGGTGAGCAAGGGCGACACGGTGCTCATCCATGCAGCGGCCGGCGGCGTCGGTTCGCTAGCCGTCCAGATCGCGCGGTCGCTCGGGGCCAGGGTCATCGGCACGGCATCCGAGCGCAACCACGACCGCCTCCGTGAGCTCGGTGCCGAGCCGGTGGCCTACGGCGACGGGGTCGTCGAGCGCGTCCGGGCACTGGCGACCGAGGGTGTGGACGCCGTCGCGGACTTCGTCGGGGAGGTGCTCGACGTCACGACCGCCGTCCTCGCCGAGGGCGGACGGCACGGGTCCATCGCCGACGGCTCGGTTGCCGAGTCCGGTGGGCACTACGTCTGGGTGCGCCCCGACGGCGACGCCCTCACCCACCTGACCTGGCTCGTCGAGGACGGTGCGCTGTCGGTGCCGGTCGCGCGGACCTTCCCGCTCGAGCAGCTCGCGGACGCCTTCCGGCTCAGCGCGGAGGGTCACACGGCCGGCAAGATCGTCGTGCAGGTCTCCACGGGAGACTGACCTCGGGTCCGTCCATGACAGGAGGGCAGCGACCGCCGGTTGCTGTTGGGTCGCTCATGGGTCCTGACGGGTCACTGAGAGGTGACTGGTGGGTCAGGACCCGCAGCGGAAGTCGTCCTGAGGCGCCTCGAACCGGGCCAGGTAGCCGTCGACCACGGCGTTCGCGCAGTCGTTGCCGTTGCCGTACGCGCCGTGACCCTCCGCCGAGACGGTGACGAACCGGGACCGGACGATCTCCCCGGACAGGGCCTCGGTGTCCTCGATGGGCGTCGTCCGGTCCCCGTCGTTGCCGATGACGAGCACCGGAGTCGACACGTCGGCTCCCACGAGCAGCGTCTGGCGGCGCACGCCGGTCCACCCGTCGCACGGGTCGGTCGACGGCGGCAGGATGCGCGCCCAGAGGGGATGGTTCGTCAGGACGTCGGAACTGGGCACCGCCGAGTCCCACGGCGACGGCGGCCAGTCGGAGCAGGTGACGAGCAGGTGCGAACGCGTGAAGGAGGCGGGGGCGTAGGT
>NZ_JBFULD010000027.1:0-20534 GCF_056400505.1 Terrabacter sp. P5_B1 | reverse complement strand
CTCTCGACGTCGGGCACCCGGCCACACATGGCCTCTCGACGGTTGAGGGGTGGGCGCTGGAGGGTGGCCCCGGGCTAGACGACGAGGTTGAGCAGGAGCACGAGGACGAGACCGGTCACCGACAGGACCGTCTCCATGACCGACCAGGTCTTGATGGTCTGGCCGACCTTGAGGCCGAAGTACTCCTTGACGAGCCAGAAGCCGGCGTCGTTGACGTGCGAGAAGAACACCGAGCCGGCGCCGATGGCGAGGACCATGAGCGAGACCTCGTTCGTGGACATGCCGGCTGCGAGCGGGGCGAGGATTCCCGAGGCGGTGACCGTGGCCACCGTGGCCGAGCCGGTGGCGAGACGGATGAGCACCGCGACGAGCCAGGCGAGCAGGAGCACCGACAGGCCGCTGCCCGCGATCCAGGTGGCGACGAGCTGGCCGATACCGGTGTCGACGAGCGTCTGCTTGAAGCCGCCACCGGCCGCCACGATCAGGATGATGCCGGCGATCGGGCCGAGCGAGGACTCGAGGGAGGAGCTGACCTCCTTGACACCCATCCCGGCGCTGCGGCCGAGCGTGAACATCGCGAGGATGACGGCGATGAGCAGCGCGACGAGTGGCGTTCCGAGGAAGTCGAGGACGGTGCGGGCGGCGGTGCCCTTGCCGGCGAGGATGTCGGCCAGGGCCTTGCCCATCATGAGGACGACGGGCGTCAGGACGGTGAACATCGTGATGCCGAACGACGGGCGGGGGCCGTTGTCCGACGCCCGCGCCTCGAACAGGTCGGGCGCGGGCACGTCGACCCACCGGGCCGCGAACCGTGCGAACCACGGCCCGGCGAGGGCGATCGTCGGAATGGCGACCAGGATGCCGAAGCCCAGCGTCACGCCGAGGTTGGCCTTGAGGGCGTCGATGGCCACGAGCGGGCCCGGGTGCGGCGGAACCAGGCCGTGCATGGCCGAGAGGCCGGCGAGGGCGGGGATGCCGACGCGCACCACCGACTGCTGCGAGCGGCGTGCGACGAGGAAGATGACCGGCATCAGCAGGACGAGGCCGATCTCGAAGAACATCGGTAGGCCGATGATGGCGCCGACGGCGGCCATCGCCCAGGGCAGCGACCGCGTGCCGCTGCGGCCGATGATCGTGTCGACGATCTCGTCGGCGCCGCCCGAGTCGGCGAGCAGCTTGCCGAACATCGCGCCGAGCGCGATGAGGATGCCCACGCTGGCGGCCGTGCTGCCGAAGCCCTTCGAGTAGCTGTCGAGGACGGCCGCCATCGGCACGCCGGCGACGGCGCCGACGGTGAGCGATCCCAGCGTCAGCGCGAGGAACGGGTGCAGCTTGAAGCGCACGATGAGGACGACGAGCACGGCGATGCCGAGCAGTGCGGCGGGCACGAGGCGCCCGGCCGGGATGTCGGGCAGCTTGTCGGCGGCGAGGGCCGAGGTGGGCAGCAGGGAGAGCAGGTCTGCGGTCATGGGTGGGTCGCTTCCGGGTCGCGAGAGTCGAGGAGGGTGAGGGACTGGGTGACGAGGTCGTCGACGGGCTGGTCGACGTCGAGGACGGCTCCGCGTTCGCCCGGCTCGAGGGGCTCGAGCGTCGCGAACTGCGACTCGACGAGGGCCGCGGGCATGAAGTGCCCGGGGCGGCCGGYGACGCGGGCGGCGATGACGTCCGGGTCACCGTGCAGGTGCATGAAGCAGGCCTGGGGAGCTGCGGCTGCGAGGACGTCGCGGTAGGTGCGCTTGAGCGCCGAGCAGCTCGCCACGCCACCGCTCGCCGCGTGCTCGCCGAGCCACGTGGCGATGGTCGCGAGCCACGGGGCCCGGTCGTCGTCGGTCAGCGGGATGCCGGCCGACATCTTGTCGATGTTGGTCAGCGGGTGGAAGTCGTCGGCGTCCGCGAAGGGGACGCGCAGGCGCTGCGCCAGGGCCGCGCCGACGGTGGTCTTGCCCGAGCCGGACACCCCCATGACGACGACCAGGGGAGGTGGGTGGTGCTGCATGTGTTCCGTGACTCCTTCGTCCGGCTCGAACGACGTCTTCGTCGAGTCGCTCGCCCTAGGGTGCAGCAAGAAGAACGTCTTATCAAGTAATGAGTGCTAATAAAACGGTTTTAACTTCCGATGAACTCGAGCAGAACCGGCGTGTGTCAGGCTGGGTCCGTGCCCACCGACAGCCCCACCGACAGCCCCACCGACCGCTCCACCGACCGCCGACCGGCGCTCCACGCGAGCGTGCTCGACGACCTCGGCCGTCGGGTCGTCTGCGGCGAGCTGGCGGCAGGCACGGTGCTACGCATCGACCAGCTCGACGCGCGCTACGGGGTGTCCCGGTCGGTCGTGCGCGAGGCCGTCCGGGTGCTCGACTCCATGAGGCTCGTCGAGGCACGCAAGCGCGTCGGCGTCCGCGTGCTGCCGAGCACGTCGTGGAACGTCTTCGACCCACGCGTCATCCGCTGGCGCCTCGACGGGCCGGGGCGCGAGCGGCAGCTGCTCTCCCTCGGTGACGTGCGGCGCGGCGTCGAGCCCGTCGCGGCGGAGCTCGCCGCCTCCCACGCGACGCCCGACCAGTGCGGGGCCCTGGTGGGCGCGGTCATGCAGATGGCCGTGCACGCCAAGTCCGGTGACCTCGAGGCCTACCTGCTCGCCGACCAGCTCTTCCACGCGACCCTGCTCGCGGCGTCGGGCAACGAGATGCTCGCGGCGCTCTCCGACGTCGTCGGCGAGGTGCTCGCCGGCCGCACCCACCACGACCTCATGCCGTCCACCCCCAACCCCGTCGCCGTCCGCCTGCACGGAGACGTGGCCGAGGCGGTCCAGTCGGGCGACGGACCTGCGGCGGCGGCGGCGATGCAGGCCATCATCGCCGAGGCCAGCGACGCCCTCCGCGACGCGGACAGCCAGTAGGCGCAAGCCATTTCCTTCTCCAGCAGCCTTTCGGCGTATGCCGTGTGGCCGACCCCGCGCCCATCGAGCGTGTGAGGGCCGCTTGGCCTGACGGCATACGCACAGTGCCCACTCGACCTCGACGGTCGAGTGGGCACTTCGTCAGAGCCCGGTGCTCCTGCGGTCAGGCGAGGGCGTCGATGATCGCGTTGAAGGTCTGCGACGGGCGCATCACCGACGCGACCTTGGTGGCGTCGGGGCGGTAGTAGCCCCCGATGTCGACCGGGTGACCCTGGGCGTCGACGAGCTCCTGGGAGATCGTGGCGATGTTGTCCGACAGTGCCTGGGCCACCGGGGCGAACGTCTCGGCGAGGGCGGCGTCGTCGGTCTGGGCGGCGAGCTCCTGGGCCCAGTAGAGCGCGAGCCACACGTGGCTGCCGCGGTTGTCAATCTGTCCGACCTTGCGGGCCGGGCCCTTGTTCTCGTCGAGCAGCGTGCCCGTCGCACGGTCGAGCGTCTCGCCGAGCACGCGAGCCCGCGCGTTGTCGGTCACGTCGGCGAGGTGCTCGAAGCTGACGGCGAGGGCCAGGAACTCGCCCAGGCTGTCCCAGCGCAGGTAGTTCTCCTTGACGAGCTGCTGCACGTGCTTGGGAGCCGAGCCGCCGGCGCCGGTCTCGAAGAGGCCACCACCGTTGATGAGCGGGACGACCGACAGCATCTTGGCCGACGTGCCGAGCTCGAGGATCGGGAAGAGGTCGGTGAGGTAGTCACGCAGCACGTTGCCCGTGACCGAGATGGTGTCCTCGCCTTTGCGGATTCGCCCGAGGGAGTAGGCGATCGCGTCGGTCGGCTTCATGATCTCGATGGTCAGGCCGTCGGTGTCGTGCTCGGTGAGGTAGTCGTTGACCTTGGCGATGAGGTTCGCGTCGTGGGCGCGGTCGGCGTCGAGCCAGAAGATGGCCGGCGTCCCCGTGGCGCGGGCGCGCGTCACGGCGAGCTTGACCCAGTCACGGATCGGCACGTCCTTGGTCTGGCAGGCGCGCCAGATGTCGCCCGCCGAGACGGCGTGCTCGATGAGCACGGCGCCGGAGCCGTCGACGACGCGCACGGTCCCGTCGGCGGGGATCTCGAACGTCTTGTCGTGGCTGCCGTACTCCTCGGCCGCCTGCGCCATGAGGCCGACGTTGGGGACCGAGCCCATCGTCGCCGGGTCGTAGGCGCCGTGGGCGCGGCAGTCGTCGAGGACGACCTGGTAGATGCCGGCGTACGAGCTGTCGGGCAGCACGGCCAGCGTGTCCTGCTCGGCGCCGTCACGGTTCCACATGTGGCCGGACGTGCGGATCATCGCCGGCATCGACGCGTCGACGATGACGTCGCTCGGGACGTGGAGGTTGGTGATGCCCTTGTCGGAGTCGACCATCGCGATGGCCGGTCCGTCCTCGAAGCCCTTCGCCACGGCGGCCTCGACCTCGGCGCGCTCGTCGGCCGGCAGGCCCTCGACGGCCTTGAGCACGGCGCCCAGCCCGTCGTTGGGGGACGCGCCCACGGAGGCCAGCGACCCGGCATACGTCTCGAAGACGTCGGGGAAGAAGGCGCGCACGACGTGGCCGAAGATGATCGGGTCCGAGACCTTCATCATGGTGGCCTTGAGGTGCACGGAGAAGAGGACGCCGTCGGCCTTGGCGCGCTGCACCTGCTCGGAGAGGAAGTCGCGCAGCTTCGCGACGTTCATGAACGTCGCGTCGACGACCTCACCGGCGAGGACGGGGATCGACTCCTTGAGCACCGTGGTCGAGCCGTCGGTGCCGACCAGCTCGACGCGCAGGGTGTCGTCGGCAGGGATGACGACGGACTTCTCGTTGTGGCGGAAGTCGTCCTCGCGCATCGTGGCGACGTTGGTCCTGGACTCCGCGGTCCACGCGCCCATCGAGTGCGGGTGCTTGCGGGCGTAGCTCTTCACCGACGCCGGCGCGCGACGGTCCGAGTTGCCTTCGCGCAGAACGGGGTTGACGGCCGAGCCCTTGATCTTGTCGTAGGCCGCCCGCGCCGACTTCTCCGCGTCGGTGCTCGGGCTGTCGGGGTAGTCGGGCAGCGCGTATCCGGCGGCCTGCAGCTCGGCGATCGCGGCCTTGAGCTGCGGGATGGACGCCGAGACGTTGGGCAGCTTGATGATGTTGGCCTCGGGCGTCYTGGCCAGGGCGCCGAGCTCGGCCAGGGCGTCGCCGATGCGCTGCTCGGGCGTCAGGGCGTCGGGGAACGCGGCGATGATGCGACCCGAGAGCGAGATGTCCCGTGTCTCGACCTCGACGCCGGCCTGCTTGGCGAAGGCCGAGACGATGGGCAGCAGCGAGGCCGTGGCCAGGGCCGGCGCCTCGTCCGTGTGCGTGTAGATGATTGTCGAGTCCAACGCGGGTGCTCCGTTCGGGTTGCTGGCGTACCGAGATCCGAGAACGAGGATCCTGAATAAATCTTGATATCAAGATATCCGATGGGCGGCGTCCGTGGGGTCGCCGTCCCATCCTGCCGGGGTGGTCTGCCCCACGCCAGAGAACCCCGCTCTAGGGTGGAGCGGATGAGCACCGACCTGCCCAGCGATCCGCACGGCGACGCCGACGCCCGCTCCCTTACCCGCACGGTCGACCCCGCGACCGCCCGCCACCTGCACCACCTGCTCGCGACCGAGCAGCGCCGCGGCCGTCTGCCGTCGGTCGCTGCGGGCCTCGTGCGGGACGGTGCGCTCGCCTGGTCCGCCGCCATCGGCACGCTCGACGGGAGGGCCGAGGGAGAGGTCGTCGACACCGACACGCAGTACCGGATGGGCTCCATCACGAAGACGTTCGTCGCCGTGGCGGTCATGCGCCTGCGAGACGCCGGCCGTCTCGACCTGCTCGACCGCTTCGAGGACCATGTCCCCGGCTCGCAGCTCGGGGGCGCCACCGTCGCGCAGCTGCTCTCGCACGGGGCCGGGGTGCAGGCCGAGACGAACGGGCCGTGGTGGGAGCGCACCTCCGGTGGCAGCTGGGACGAGCTCGCGGGATCCCTGGTGGGACAACGCTTCCGGGCGGGCCGGCGCTTCCACTACACGAACGTCGGCTTCGCCGCTCTCGGCGAGCTCGTCGCTCGGGCGCACGGTGCCGACTGGTTCGACGTGGTCCGTCGTGACCTGCTGAACCCGCTCGGCATGACGCGCACCACGACCCGCCCCAGCGGCAAGGCCGCCCACGGACTCGCGGTGCACCCGTTCGCCGACGTCTTGATGCCCGAGCCCGAGCACGACGCCGGTGCGATGGCTCCCGCCGGTCAGCTGTGGTCGACCGTCGAGGACCTCTCCCGGTGGGCGACCTTCGCCGGCGGCGACACGGCAGAGGTCCTGTCTGCCGACACGTTGGCCGAGATGTACGAGCCGCACACGATCAACGACAACCCGGGACAGCCGTGGACCACCGCGCACGGGCTCGGCTGGCAGCTCTGGAACGTCGACGGCACGAGGTATGCCGGCCACGGCGGCTCGATGCCCGGCTTCCTCGCGGGCCTGCGCGTCGAGATCGAGTCCGGTGACGGGGTCGTCATCCTCACCAACAGCACGAGCGGCATGGGGGCCATCGCTCCCGAGCTGCTGACGGCATACCGCGAGCGGGAGCCCCGCATCGCCGAGCCGTGGCACGCCGCCGGCGACCCGTCGGTGCTCGAGCTGGTGGGCACCTGGCACTGGGGCCCGTCGGTGTCGACGGCGAAGGTCGTGGGCGAGCACCTGGTCCTCGGCGAGCCGGGCGAGGCGCGCGGTTCGCGCTTCGCCCCGACGGGTCCTGACGAGTGGGTCGGGCTCGACGGCTACTACACGGGCGAGCCGTTGCGGGTGGTGCGCTCCGCCGACGGGGCGCCGTCGCACCTCGACCTCGCGTCGTTCCGCTTCACGCGGACGCCGTACGACCCCGCGGCTGACGTGCCCGGGGGCGTGCACGAGGGCGGCTGGCACTAGTGCAGGATGCTCGCGAGCTCTCCCGGCTCCAGTGGCCGCGGCTGACCCAGCGCCTCGCCCTGCGTCCACTCACCCTCGACGACGTCGACGCGGTCCACGCGTACCGCTGCCTGCCCGAGGTCGTCGTCCACCTGAGCCATGACGTCCTGGACCGCGACCAGGTGCGGCAACGGATCGCCCAGCGCATCGAGCGGGGACGTCCCGGGGCGGCCGAACCGCTCCTCGAGCTCGCCGTCGAGGAGCTCCGGACCGGCCGCGTCGTCGGCGACGTCATGTTGCGGATCGAGCCGTGCCACAGCATCGCCCGGACGCCGACCCATGAGTGGGAGGGGACGATCGGCTACGCGCTGCACCCCGACGTCCACGGACGGGGCTTCGCAGCCGAAGCCGCTGCCGAGCTGCTCGTCATCGGTTTCCACGAGCTGCGTCTGCGCCGGATCACCGCCGACGCCTATGCCGACAACATCGCCTCGAACCGAGTCCTGCGCCGCATCGGCATGCGTCACGAGGCCACGACCCGAGCCAAGTCGCTGGGCAAGGACGGCACCTGGCTCGATGACAACACGTGGGCCCTGCTCCGCGAGGAGTGGCGCGGCTGACGTCGGCGGCACGCCTGTGAGAGGACCCGACAAACCGGGGCGCACTGGGGCGCAACGCTGTCCGACCTGCAAGGTCCCTGACGGTCGACTGGGAAAACACCTCCACCGACCGCGGGTCCCGGTCAGACTGGCTCTATCCACTGGCCCGCTCCGGGGGAGACCGGGCGACGCTGGGGCTGGGTGGCTAAGCACGGGAGTGGTCGCGATGGGAGATCGCAGGGAAGGGCAGCCGGGCATCCCCAGACGGACGTTCGTCCGGGCAGCCGGGGGCGCTGGACTGGGGTTCGTGTTCTATGCGGTGCTGCCGGGCGGCACACGGGTCGCGCTCGCCCAGCTGCCCGGCGGCACGCTGGACCCGGCGAGCATCCCGAAGTTCAGGAGCGCGTTCCGCATCCCGGCGGTCATGCCGCAGGCGGGCACGGTCAGGCTTCCCGCGGGCGGGCAGGCGGACTACTACGAGATCTCGGTGCGCCAGTTCCGGCAGCAGGTCCTGCCCGCGGGTATGCCGTCGACCACGGTCTGGGGCTATGGCCCCCTGCGCTCGCAGCACGAGAAGGGCAGCGTGACACACCACGCGCCCTCCGCGACGATCGAGGCGAGGCACGACCGGCCGGTCCGGGTGAAGTGGGTGAACGAGCTGGTCGACGGCCGCGGGCGCTACCTTCCCCACCTTCTTCCCGTCGACCCGACCCTGCACTGGGCGAACCCGCCCGGCGGCGCTCGCGACCGGGACTCACGCCCGACGCACCGGACGACGCCGGGCGCGTACACCGGCCCCGTGCCGATGGTGCCGCACCTGCACGGCGCTGCGGGGGTGGGCGACGAGAGCGACGGCTACCCCGAGGCGTGGTTCCTGCCCGCCGCCACGAACATCCCCTCGAGCTATGCCGAACACGGCTCCTGGTACGCCTACTTCGCCGGCAAGTCGAAGGCCGGCTACGGCGCCACCTGGGGTCCCGGATTCTCGGTGTTCCAGTACCCGAACCGCGACCGGGCGTCGACGAAGTGGTTCCATGACCACAGCCTCGGGATGTCGCGGGTCAACGCGTATGCCGGCCCCGTCGGCTTCTACATCATCCGCGGTGGGCCGGACGGCGACGGGGCGGTGCGGGACCGTCGGACCGGCCGCGCCGCCGTGCTCCCGGGTCCGGGGCCGCTGAAGGGGGACGCGTCTCCCGAGGCGCACGCCTGCTTCGAGATCCCCATCGGGATCCAGGACCGGGCGTTCAACACCGACGGCTCGCTCTTCTACCCGGACTCCCGGGAGTTCTTCGACGGCATCGTGCGTGACTACATTCCACGTGGCGACTTCTCGCCGCTGTGGAACCCGGAGTTCTTCGGCAACACCCTGGTGGTCAACGGCCGCGCCTGGCCCTACCTGGACGTCGAACGGCGCCGCTACCGCCTTCGGTTCCTCAACGGGTGCCAGTCCCGCTTCCTCATCCTGGACTTCCAGCAGATCCCCGGTGTCAAGGTCTGGGCGATCGGCAACGAGGGCGGGTTCCTGGCGGCACCCGTGGACCTCACCGCCGACCACGACAGCCGGCTCCTCATGGGTCCGGCCGAGCGAGCTGACGTCATCGTCGACTTCACGGGGGTGAAGACCGGGCGGTACGTGCTGCGCAACGTGGGGCCGGACGAGCCCTTTGGCGGTGGTGAGCCGGATTCGCCCCCGGGAACGGGAGACTTCGACGTGGCAGACCCCGGCACCACCGGACAGGTGATGCAGTTCCGGGTGGGCCCGGCAAGAAGCAGGGACACCACCACCCCGCCACAGTTCCTGAGGCTTCCGGCCCTCCGGCCGCTGCCGGTCGAGCAGCGCACCCGGCCCCTCGCCCTCATCGAGATCGCCGGGATCGGGTCGGACGCCCACGGGACTGAGGTGGAGGGTCCGGTACAGGCCGTCCTCGGCGTCGTCGAGGCGGGCCTGACCGTGGGTCGGGCCTATATGGATCCCGTCAGCGAGAACCCGGGTGTCGGGGACGTGGAGGTGTGGGAGATCTACAACACCACGGAGGACGCCCATCCGATCCATGTCCACCAGGTGGCGTTCGAAGTCGTGAACCGGCAGGGGCTCCTGGTCGCCGGCGGGAACGTCGTCCAGCCCATCCAGGTCGTCGGAGTCCCGACGCCTCCGCAGGCGTGGGAGTCCGGACTCAAGGACACCGTCACGGCCTACCCCGGCCAGGTGACGCGCATTCGGGCTCACTTCGAGCGTCCCGGCCAGTTCGTCTGGCACTGCCACATCCTGGAGCACGAGGACAACGAGATGATGCGCCCCTTCCGGATCGGGCCCCGCCAACCGGGGCAGCCCGGTTGACGCTCGGCACGGGGCGCTGCGCGGGGGGCGCTGGGACCGTCGCGTCGCCGACGAGGTGGGGCCAYGCGCCGGGAGGGAGTTCGGTGCGTGGCCCGCGGCCAGCCGGACCGACGGGGTGGACGTCGGTGTCGGCACGAAGGGTCCTCGATCAGCCAGAGTCAAGGACCGCGAGCGGCCCCGGTCAAGAGCTTGTGAAACCTTGGGCCAGCGACGCCGCCGGGACCTCTGGCGATGCGTCTGTGACGCCGCTGCCCGCGCTGTTCGCGGGAGCGGGGTGCGCGCGGCGCGGCCACCAGAACCGGTCGCCGAGGACGACCGCGATGGCGGGCACGAGCAGCGTCCGCACGACGAGGGTGTCGAGCAGGACGCCGACGCAGATGATGACGCCGATCTGGGCCAGCACGACGAGCGGCAGGACCCCGAGGACGGCGAAGACGGCCGCGAGCAGGATGCCGGCGCTCGTGATCACGCCGCCCGTGGCCGCCAGGCCGCGCAGCATGCCCTGCCGAGAGCCGTGCCGGCGTGACTCCTCCCGCGCCCGGGTGACGAGGAAGATGTTGTAGTCGACGCCCAGCGCCACGAGGAAGACGAAGGCGAACAGCGGGGCGCTGTCGTCGAGCGCGGAGAAGCCGAGGACCTTGGTGAAGATCCACCACGAGGCGCCGACGCTGGCGAGGAAGGTCGCGACGACGGTGGCGACCAGGACGAGCGGCGCGACGACCGAGCGGAGCAGCACGCCGAGGGCCAGCAGGACGAGGACGAGCACGAGCGGGAAGATGACGAGCCTGTCGCGGGACGAGGCCTCCGCCTGGTCGAGGGCGACGGCCTCGGTGCCCGCGACATGACTCTCGGGGAGGGCCGTGAGTGCCGCGCGCAGGGCGCGCACGGTCTCGGTCGCCTCGTCGGAGCCGGGAGGGCCCGTGATCACGGCGTCGACCTCGGCCACGCCGTCCGCCTGCTTGGCCGGTCGCGCGGCGGCGATGCCCGGGACGTTCTTGGCGGCGGACGCGACGGCGCCCGGGTCGGCTGTCGTCACGATCACCGCCGGGTCCGCGCTGCCCGCCGGGAAGGACTGGGCCAGTCGTTCGCTCGCGGCGATGGCTTCGGGCTTCTCGAGGAACTGGTCGGAGGACTTCAGGCCGGTGTCGATCGCGGCGATGCCGGCCGCCATGACGGCCAGGACCACGAGCGTCACGCTGATGATGCGCCTCGGGTGGGCAGCCACCCGGTCGCCGACCCGGCGCCAGAGGGAGTGGCCGTCCGCGAGCGCTGCCTCGCCCTCGCGCGGGACCTTGGGCCAGAAGATCCAGCGGTCGAAGAGGACGAGGGCCGCCGGCAGCACGAGCAGGACGAAGGCGGCGGCGACGACCACACCGACAGCGCACGCCAGTCCCAGGCCACGGGTCGCCGGGAAGAGGGAGAGCAGCAGCGTCAGCAGGCCGATGACGACGGTGACCGCGCTGGAGAGGACGGCTTCCGCCGTGCGGTGCAGGGCGAGCGACATGGCCTCGCGCCGGTCGGGGTGACTGCGCAGCTCGTCGCGGTAGCGCGAGATGAGCAGCAGGGCGTAGTCGGTGCCGGCACCGAAGACGAGGACCGAGAGGATGCCGATGGTCGACTCGTCCCAGACGATGGAGAATGCCGCGAGCGTGTGCGTCGCGATCACGGCTGCGAGTCGGTCCGCGACGCCCACGACGAGGAGCGGGAAGATCCAGAGGATCGGGCTGCGATACGTCAGCACGAGCAGCAGGGCGACGACGGAGGCGGTGGCGATGAGCAGGCGGGTGTTCGCGCCCTCGAAGACCGCGGCGAGGTCCGCCTGGACGGCTGCCGGGCCGGTGACCTGTGCGGTGACCCCCTCGGGCAGATCCGCCTTGACGCTCGTGCGGATGTCACGCACCCGCTCGGCCGTGGCCGTCGCATCGGTCGCGTCGACGGGGACGACTGCCAGCGCGGCGGTGCCGTCGTCGCTGCGCTGGACGGGTGCTCGGCCGTCGGCGGGCAGCTGTGACAAGCGCCCCTCGATGGCAGTGAGGTCGGCCGGGCTCAGGGTGCCGGATGCCTTGCTGAAGAGCACCACGGCCGTGGATCCTTCGGCGTCAGGGAGCCGGTCGCGCAGCTGGAGCGCCGCCGCGCTGTCGGAGCCGATGGGCAGGGCGTCGGTCGAGCTGGCCGTCCGCTGGGCCTCGCCCACCGCGCTCACCACGCCCATCGCCCCGGCCAGGGCCAGGACGACGATGGCCACGGCCCACCGCTTGCGCGTGATCCTGTCGGTCACAGAGCGCACACCACACCTCCGGATAGCATGAGTAACGGGGTTACTCAGTAGATTACTAAGTTGGTGAGTGATATTAACAGCACGGACACTGCCGGGACACCCCCGGCCCCGAGGCGTACCGGCCGCGGGAGGGGCGCCACGGTCGACCCCGAACGGCCAGACCCCGGTGATGGCCTCCCCGGCGTCGGGCTCGTCCCCGGCGTGCCGGCGTGGCGGACGACGGGCACGTTGTCGGCGCTGCAGGAGCTCGTCGAGGTGTCCGAGACCGTGCCTGCCGTGGTCGCTCGTCAGGCCGGACTCAGCACCTCCGAGCTGCACTCGCTGCGCCACCTCATGCGCGGACCGGTCGGACCCGTCGACCTCGCCAAGCTGCTCGGGGTGACGTCGGCCGCGTCGTCCGGTGTCGTGGACCGCCTCGTGAATCGAGGACACGCCGAGCGTCGGCCTCACCCGGACGACGGTCGGCGCACCGCGGTGGTCATCACCGACAGCGGCCGCGCCGAGGTTCTCGCCCGGATGACGCCGATGTTCGAGAGCCTCGCGGCGCTCGACGCGACGCTGGACGAGCATGACCGCGAGGTCGTCGAGCGCTACCTGCGCGGTGCGACGGCAGCCATGAGGAACCTGATGGCCTGATCGACAGGCCGCACGAGCCGGTTGCCGTGGCCGTGGCCGTCCGGTCAGAGGTGCGCGTCAACAGCCTCGGCGGCCCGTTGACCGGAGACCAGCGCGCCCTGGATCGAGGCGGTGTCGCGATGGTCGCCGCAGACGAAGACGCCGTCCCCGAGCGCGACCGGGGCGCGGACCGCGAGCGGTGGGGTCATCGCCGGCAGGGCCGCGTCGACCCGGTGGCGGGTGACGACGCGCCAGCCGGACGTGTCGCACCCGTAGATCTCGCCGACGTGGCGCAGGACGTCCGCCTCCGGGGCGTCGCCGTCCGGCCGGTCGAGCAGGCACGTCGCCTCGACGAGGTGCTTCGTCGGTGGGGCGTAGCTGGGGGCGGCCGCGGTCAGGACGGCGGTGTTCCAGACCGGACCGGGCGGGACCGGGTCGTGGCGACGGCCGTCGACGGCGACGAACGGCAGGGTGTGGGGCGGCTCCGGCGCCTCGAACCACCACGTGACGAGGCCCTTGGTCACCGGCTCGGGCAGCGTCGTGAGGTGTGCCGCCCCGACCGGGTCGGTGGCGACGACGGCGCTGCGTGCGCAGAGGCGTTGGCCGTCGACGCGGATGTCGACGCCGCCGTGGACGGGGGTGATGGTCTCGACGTGGCTCTGCAGCCGCACGCGGTCAGCCAGTGGTCTGGCCACCTGTTCGGGCAGGGCCTGCATCCCCGTCGCCGGGACGGCAGGCCTGCCCAGCGCGAACATCCGCACGAGCAGCTTCGTGAAGTTGGCGGAGGACCCGCCGTGGCTGTCGACCAGGACACCGGCGAGGAACGGGTCGAGGACCTCGTGTCTCAGCCGACCCGTGACGCCGGCCTCGTCCAAGGATGCGGCGAGGGTCGAGTCGCGCTGTGCCAGAACGGTCTTGGGGTCAGCGATCACGCGTGCGGTCCACCGTGTGACGCCGGCCAGCTCGCGCGGGTGCAGGTAGCCGCTGCGCATCGTCTGGGCCATCAGCCGGGGCTCGCGGATGGGGTCCGCGACGACCTGCAGCCCGTCGCTGCGGCGCACGAGCACCCCGGAACCGAAGGGCTTGAGGTCGAGCGTCGACACGTCCACCCACCGCCGCACCGCCGGGTAGGCGGGGTTGAGCACCTGGAAGCCGCGGTCACAGCGGAAGCCGTCGACGACGTCGGTGCGGATGCGCCCACCGACCGCGTCGTTCGACTCGAGGACGATGACCTCGTGACCCAGCTCGGTCAGACGCCGCGCGCACCTCAGCCCGGCCAGCCCAGCCCCGACGATGACGACGTCAGCGTCCACGAAACAACCACCCCCACTGCTCGAGTCCGACCCCCGTCGCAGCGTAGACCTCGGGTGCCCGCCGTGGGCCTACAGCGTTGGAACATCCCGTCGGGTCGGCTCTAGCCGCGAAGACGTACCGAGAGGCAGGTGACGCAGCCCTCGAGCTTCTCGAACTCGGAGATGTCGACGGTCGTGACGTCGTGACCGCGGGCCGCGAGGAGCTGGGCGGTGCGGGGCGCCGACGCGGACATGAGCACGGACATGCCGCCCAGCAGCACGACATGGGCGCCCGACTCCTCTGGGACAGCGAGGAACTCGGGCCACACCGTCGGGTCGTCGACGACCGGAGGATAGCCCAGGACGGTCCCGTCCGGGAGCGCCGTCACCGCCGACTTGAGGTGCAGCACCTTCGACACCGGGACCGGGACGACCTCGACCCGATGGCCGCTCAGGGCCCGGCGCAGCTGCTCGACACCCGAGAGGTTGGTCCGCCCGCCGACGCCGACCCACACGACGTGTCCGTGCTTGAGCACGTCCCCACCGTCGAGCGTCCCCGGCTCCTCGACCTCGACCGTGCGGTAGCCGTATGCCGTCACGGCCTCGCGCACGCCGACGCGTTCACCGCGACGCCCGGGCGCACCGGACCGGCACAGCACCGCGACGTCACCGTGCACGACGACCTGGTCCTCGATGAAGACGCCGTCGGGGCAGTCGTCGGCCGGTGGCGCCTCGACGACCGACCAGCCGCGCCGGCGGAGCACGTCGACGTACTCCTGCCACTGCCGGAGGGCCAGCTCCCCGTCGACCGACCCGGAGCGCTCGATGTGCGTCACGATCCCGTCCGCGAGTCGGGGTGAGGGACGGCGGACGAGGGCAAGGCGGCGGTGCACGCGCTCACTCTAGGGGCGGCATACGGTGGAAGCGCCCGGCGTGGCTCGGCACCGGGGGACACCCTCTCCTGGAAGCGACTTGACCCTCACGCCGCGTGAGGCGGCAGTCTCGATCCCATGACCGGAAGGACGCACGAGATGACCACCTGGACGGTGGGGCAGGTCGCCGACCTCTTCGACGTGACGGTGCGCACGCTGCACCACTACGACGAGATCGGCCTGCTCGTCCCGAGCGAGCGGTCGCGGGCGGGCTACCGGCTCTACACCGCCGAGGACCTCACGCGGCTCCAGCAGGTCGTGGTCTACCGGCGGCTCGAGATGCCGCTCGACGAGATCGCGACCCTGCTCGAGGGTGGCGAGGACGCCGCCGACCACCTGCGCCGACAGCGCGGCACGGTCATGCAACGGCTCGGCGAGCTCACCGAGCTCGTCGCGGCCATCGACCGAGCACTGGAGAGAGAGATGAGCGAACAGCCCGCCACGACCGAGGACCTCAAGGAGCTCTTCGGTGACGGCTTCGAGGACGAGTACCAGCAGGAGGCCCAGGAGCGCTGGGGCGAGACCGACGCGTGGAAGCAGTCGCGGTCCCGGACCGGGCGCTACACGAAGGCCGACTGGGCCGAGGTCAAGGCCGAGGCGGACGCGGTCAACGCGGCGTTCGTCGCCGCGCTGTCCTCGGGCGAGCCCGCCACGAGCGAGCGCGCCATGGACGCGGCGGAGCAGCACCGGCTGCACATCCACGACCGCTTCTACGACCTCGACCACACCTTCCACCGGGGGCTCGCGGACATGTACGTCGCGGACCCGCGCTTCACGAAGACGTACGAGGACATCGCACCCGGTCTGGCGGCATACGTCCGCGACGCGATCCACGCCAACGCCGACAGGCACGCGTCGCGCGGCTGAGCACGGCGCCGCGCCTGCCCGACAGGTGAACGCGGCGGGGGAGGGCCGTCTCCCTCGCCGTAACCTTGGGCCATGCGAGTTGGAGTCTTCGGTGCAACGGGTCAGGTCGGCGGGGTCATGCGCGCCCTTCTCGAGGAGCGCGACTTCCCGGTGACGCAGGTGCGGTTCTTCGCGTCCGCGCGCTCGGCCGGCACGACCCTACGGTTCAAGGGTGAGGACGTCGTCGTCGAGGACTCGGCGACGGCCGACTTCGCCGGCATCGACATCGCCCTCTTCTCGAATGGTGGCGCAGCGAGCAAGGTGCTGGCGCCCAGGGTCGCCGCGGCCGGCGCGACCGTCATCGACAACTCGAGCGCGTGGCGCAAGGACCCCGAGGTCCCGCTCGTCGTCTCAGAGGTCAACGCCGCCGACCTCGACGACATCCCCAAGGGCATCGTCGCCAACCCCAACTGCACGACGATGGCCGCGATGCCGGTGCTCAAGCCGCTCCACGACAGGGCCGGTCTCGTGCGCCTCCACGTCAGCAGCTACCAGGCCGTCAGCGGCTCCGGTGGAGCGGGCGTCCAGGAGCTCGACCGCCAGCTCAAGGGGGCGTATGCCGCGGGCGACCCCACCGGGCTCGCGCTCGACGGGCGCGCGGTGACCGTCCCCGAGGCCGAGCTGTATGCCGTGCCGGTCGGTTTCAACGTCGTCCCCCTCGCGGGGTCGGTCGTCGACGACGGCTCGCTCGAGACCGACGAGGAGCAGAAGCTGCGCAACGAGTCGCGCAAGATCCTGCACGCCCCCGACCTGCGCGTCTCGGGAACGTGCGTGCGCGTGCCCGTCTTCACCGGCCACAGCCTCGCGATCCACGCCGAGTTCGCCGACGACATCACGCCGGACGAGGCGCTCGACCTGCTCAAGAACGCGCCCGGTGTGATCGTCACCGACGTGCCCAACCCGCTCGAGGCGGCCGGCCGCGACGAGGTCCTCGTCGGCCGCGTCCGCGCCGACCAGGCGGCTCCCGAGGGCAAGGGCCTCGTGCTCTTCGTCGTCGGCGACAACCTTCGCAAGGGTGCGGCCCTCAACGCCGTCCAGATCGCCGAGGAGCTCCTCGCCCGTCGCTGAGCCGTCGCTGAGCCGTCGCTGAGGTGTGGCGAGGTGTGGGGACGCGAGTGACGGTGGGGTCGCATAGGGTCGGAGCGTGACGGAGATCCTCGCGGCCGCGACCCACCGAGTCGACACTGCCCCCGGGCTCTTCGTCTGCTTCGAGGGTGGCGACGGGGCCGGCAAGTCGACCCAGGCGCGGCTGCTCGCCGAGGTGCTCGAGCAGCGCGGACGCGGGGTCGTCGTGACCCGCCAGCCGGGCGGCACCCCGCTCGGCGGGCAGATCCGCGAGCTGGTCCTCCACGGCGACCACGTCGCGGCCCGCGCCGAGGCGCTGCTCTTCGCCGCCGACAAGGCCCACCACGTCGACCAGCTCATCAAGCCGGCGCTCGCGCGCGGCAGCGTCGTCATCACCGACCGCTACGTCGACAGCTCCATCACCTACCAGGGCGCCGGCCGCGAGCTCGGGCGCGACGAGATCACCGCGCTGCAGCACTGGGCCGTCGGCGGTCTGCTGCCCGACCTCACCATCGTGCTCGACGTCACGCCGGAGGTGGGGCGCGAGCGCCGCGGCGACGTCCACGACCGACTCGAGTCCGAGGCCGACGCCTTCCACGGCGCGGTCCGCCGCGGCTACCTCGAGCTGGCCGCAGCCGACCCGGAGCGCTACCTCGTCCTCGACGCGAGCCAGCCGGTCGAGCGTCTGCAGGCCGCCGTCCTCGACGGCGTCGACCGCGTCCTTGCGCGTCGATGAGCGCGTCGATGAGCGCGTCGATGAGCGTCTGGGACGACCTCGTCGGTCAGGAGCCCACCATCGAGACGCTGTCACGTGCCGTGAGCGACGAGTCTGCGATGACGCACGCGTGGCTCTTCACCGGTCCACCCGGCTCGGGGCGCTCGACGGCGGCCCGCGCGTTCGCGGCCGCCCTCCAGTGCCCCGAGGGCGGGTGCGGCCGCTGCCGCGAGTGCCGCACCGCCCTCGACGGCAGCCACGCCGACGTCAAGGTCGTGGCCACCGAGGGCCTGTCGATCAAGGTCGCCGAGGCCCGCGCGCTCGTCCAGGAAGCCGCGCTCCGACCGTCCGTCGGTCGCTGGCGGATCATCATCATCGAGGACGCCGACCGTCTCACCGCCTACACCGACGCCCCCGCCGACGCGTTGCTCAAGGCGTTGGAGGAGCCGACGCCCCGCACCGTCTGGATGCTCTGCGCGCCGAGCCTCGAGGACGTCATCGTCACGATCCGCTCGCGCTCACGCCACGTGCGCCTGCGCACGCCCCCGGTCGAGGCCGTCGCCGAGCTGCTCCAGCGCCGCGACGGTGTCGATCCCGCCATGGCCCTGTATGCCGCCCGCGCCGCCCAGTCGCACGTCGGCCTCGCGCGCCGGCTGGCCCGCGACGAGCAGGCCCGCATCCGCCGCCGCGACGTCATCGCCATGGCGACGAAGATCCTCGGCGTCGGCGATGCCATCGGCGCGGCCGCCGACCTCGCGCAGATCGCCGACGAGGAGTCGACCGCCTCCAGCGCCGAGCGCGACGCCGCCGAGCGGGCCCGTCTCATGGAGACCCTGGGCGCCGACCCGACCGCCCGCAACCAGCCACCCCACATCCGCTCGCAGGTCGCAGCGCTCGAGCGCGAGCAGAAGACCCGCGCCACCCGCGCGGCGCGCGACGTGGKCGACCGGGCCCTGGTCGACCTCACCTCGGTCTACCGTGACGCGCTCGTGCTGCGCCTGCGCTCGGACGTCGACCTCGTCAACCCCGACGCCGTCGACAAGGTGCGAGCGCTCGCCGGCGTGTTCGGTCCCGAGCAGCTGCTCGGCGCGATGGACGCCATCAACGAGGCGCGGGACCGCATCAACGCCAACGTGCCGCCGCTCCTCGCCCTCGAGGCCATGGCCCTGCAGCTGCGCGTGCCGCGCGACCTCGGGGTGTGACGCGCAACGCAGGCGGGAAACGTCCCCCCGGCCACACGGCATACGGGGTCCTGCGGTCACGAGGCGAGCGGGAAGCGGCCGCGGACAGGTCGACCGGTTACGGTTTCGGGCATGACGACACGCCCTGCCGCGATCTCCCGCGCCCTCACCGCCGCCGTGGCGGCCCTGGCGCTGGTGCTGGCTGCAGCCGGCTGTTCGACGACCGACGCGCCCGTCGCGCCGTCGACGAAGTCGGGGATCCCCGCCGCCACGGCGCCGCCCACCCAGGCGCTCGCCCCGTACTACGCGCAGAAGCTCGACTGGAAGAAGTGCGGCAACCTCGAGTGCGCCGACCTCCGGGTCCCGCTCGACCATGCCGCGCCCGACCCCTCCAAGGACCTCACGATCAAGGTGGCGCGGGTCAAGGCCCGTGACCAGGACAAGCGTCTGGGCTCGCTCCTCGTCAACCCGGGAGGCCCCGGCGCGTCCGGCATCGACTACGTCCGCGGTGGGGCCGACACGATCGGTGGCCCGGATGTCCGCCGCTACTTCGACCTCGTCGGTTTCGACCCGCGCGGTGTGGGGCGCTCCGACCCGATCGACTGCCTCAGCGACAAGGGGCTCGACCAGTTCCTCGCGGCCGACCCCACGCCGGACGACGCGGGTGAGGAGCAGGCGCTGCTGACGCAGGCCAAGGCGATGGCCGACGGCTGCCAGGCCGACAACCCCGATCTCGTCAAGCACCTCTCGACGGCCGACGCCGCGCGTGACATGGACATCCTGCGGGCCGCCGTCGGCGACACGCAGCTGAACTACCTCGGCAAGTCCTACGGCACGTTCCTCGGCTCCACCTACGCCGGGCTCTTCCCGCAGCGCGTCGGTCGGGTCGTCCTCGACGGCGTCGTCCCTCCCGACCTGACCAGTGCCGAGCTCGGCGAGGGACAGGCCCGCGGCTTCCAGATCGCGACGAAGGCCTACATCGACAACTGCGTCGTCGAGGACTGCCCCCTCGGCACCACCCCCGAGGCCGCCCTCGAGGGCCTCGACGACTTCTTCCGGCAGGTCGACCGCCAGCCGCTGCCCACCGGCGACCCGAGCGCGCCCCTGCTCACCGAGGGCTGGGCTCGCCTCGGCGTCGCCGTCGCGCTCTACGACCAGGGTGCGTGGGGCGTGCTCACCGACGCGCTGAGGGAGGCGAAGTCCGGCAACGGCCAGAGCCTGATGCAGCTCGCCGACGCGTACGCCCAGCGACGCCCGGGGGGTGGCTACGACGGCAACCTCATGGAGTCGATCTTCGCCGTCAACTGCCTCGACCGGCCCGACAGCCCCAACCTGTCCGCGTACGAGACGTATGCCAAGGACTTCTCCGTCAAGGCGCCGACGTGGGGCGCGAACCTTGCGTGGGGAGCGCTGCCGTGCGGCGTGTGGCCGGTGCAGTCCACCGACGGCCCGCACAAGATCAGCGCCGCCGGGAGCGATCCCATCGTCGTCGTCGGCACGACGCGCGACCCCGCGACGATCTACGAGTGGTCCAAGCGACTGCGCGACCAGCTCGACAACGCCGTGCTCGTGTCCTTCGACGGCGACGGTCACACCGCCTACGGTCGGAGCAACACCTGCGTCGACAGCGCCATCGACGCCTACTACGTGCAGGGGCGCGTGCCCAAGGACGGACTCAAGTGCTGAACGAGGACCCGCGGCCCGACGACCTCCCGGACGGGCCGCCGGGGTATGCCGCCCTGCCGCCCGACTACCCGCCGCCCTCCCCGAGCGC
>NZ_JBFULD010000026.1:0-20870 GCF_056400505.1 Terrabacter sp. P5_B1 | reverse complement strand
CCCGGGTCCTCAGGTCGACGAGGTCGACGGCCAGCACCTCGTCGGGCTGCCGGCGCGTGCCCTCTCGACCTGCTCGAGGGCGGAGGCGAGGCCGCGGCGGGTGGCGTCGTGAGGATGCAGGGCGAGCGCCTCGTGGAGGTGGGCGAGCATCTCGTGCAGCTGCCTCATGACGGGCAGCACGGCATACATCGTCGGGGCGGTCGGGGGGCGTCGCGCCACGAGAGGCCGCCGAAGGTCACCTGCGACACCTGCTGTCCGCCCCGAAGCAGTCGAAGGTCACGCAGCCGCGCCAGCCGCCCTCGAGGTGTCTCACAGCAGCGAGCTCGGGTCGTCCGGGACGTCGGCGGCATACGACTGCAGGAGCTGGAGCGGCACGATCTCGAGGGCGCGTGCGTGCGTGGCCGCGAGGAACACCGGCGCAGCAGCGCCGTCCTGGTGCGCCTCGAGCCATCGGCTGGCGACGACGCACCACCGGTCGCCGGGCGTCAGGCCGGGGAAGCGCCACTCGGGACGGGGCGTGACGAGGTCGTTGCCGACGCTGCGCTGGTGGTCGAGGAACTCGGCCGTGACGACGACACAGACGGTGTGGCTGCCTCGGTCCTCGGGCCCGGTCGTGCAGTAGCCGTCGCGGTAGAAGCCCGTCACGGGGTCCGTGCCGCACGCCTCGAGCTCGCCGCCGAGCACGTTCCGCTCCCGCGCTGCCATGCTCCAAACCTAGTGGTCGGGCGGACGCTGGCAGGCGCTCGACGAAAGCGTCCGCCAGGCCCCCGCTCGCTACGCTGGGGCTATGGCGGGGATGAAGGAGTATGAACAGGACTACATCGATGCCTGTCGGTCTCGGATCGAGTCCCAGGTCGCGGTCTTCCGTGAGGTTGCCCAGGCGGCGCGCGACCACGGCGACGCCGACGTCTCCGCACTCGAGGGCGCACTCGAGTCCCTGGAGTACGAGTACTTCAACAACATGCTGATCGTCCTTGACGGCTACTTCGTCCACCAGTTGCGCGGCGTTGAGGGCAGGCACAGCGAAGCGCTGAACGAGGTCCGGTTGCTTGCACGCTCCCTCATGGAGAATGGCGGTACGGTCATGGCCGACCCCAAGATCGCTCTCGATCCGACCCGCAGTGTCCTCGGTCTCGAGATCGGCGCCCCGATCATCCTGACGCTCCAGCAGTACCTTCGGATCTCCGACGCCTTCCTGCGCGAGATCGAGGGCCGGTTCCATCACGCGGGCGACTGACCAGCGGGTCCCGGTCCCTGCACCCACTCGAGAAGCCTGAGGTCGAAGGAGAGCCCTTGCCCCGCCCCCCGCTGCCGGCCGAGGTGGTTCGCTTCCTGACGCGCCCGAACCACGCCACGATCAGCTGCGTGCGCCCCGACGGGGCGCCCGTCTCGGTGCCGACGTGGTACGTCGTTGAGGACGACCGGATCGTCGTCAACATGGACGCCGGGCGCAAGCGCCTCGAATGGCTCCGCGCCGATCCCCGCGTCAGCCTCAGCGCCATGGACCCTGAGGACTGGATCACCCACGTCAGCCTCCAAGGTCGCGTCGTCGAGACCGTCGACGACCCCGAGCTCGCCGACATCGACCGCATCGCCACCCACTACACCGGCCGGCCGTACCGCGTGCGCGACCGACCACGCGTCACGGCCCGCATCGAAGTCGACCGGTGGCACGGCTGGGGGCGTCTGCGGGACGCGACGTGACGACCGAGGTGCGGCGCGACGCCGTCGGCGTGCCACACCTGCGGGCCGACGACGTCCTGGAGCTGGCGCGGCTGCAGGGCCGGGTCACCGCCCTCGACCGCGCCTGGCAGATCGAGCACCACCGGTGGCGCATGGAGGGCCGCACCGCCGAGTACGTCGGCGCCGACGGGCTGCCGTGGGACCGCTTCGCCCGGCAGGTGCTGCTCGAGCCGACGGTGCGGCGCTGCTACGAGCGGCTGGACGCGGAGACGCGGACGTGGCTGACGGCATACGTCGACGGTGTCAACGACGCGCTCGCCGAGGGGCTCACGGGCACACCTGAGGTCGCGCTGCTCGACCTCGGGTCGTATGCCGCGGCGCCGCGCCCCTGGGAGCCGTGGACGCCGCTCGGCATCTTCTGGGGCGTCCACCTGCTCTTCGGGACGTTCCCGTCGAAGCTGTTCAACGCGCACGTCGCCGAGCGCCTCGGCGCGGACGCCCTGGCGATGCTCAACGCCGAGGGCGTCGACCGGGTCGAGGCGTCGGGCAGCAACGCCTGGGTCATCGGCGGGGCCCGCACCGCGAGCGGGCTGCCGCTCATCGCCGGCGACCCGCACCGCACCATCGAGCTGCCCGGCTGCTACCAGCAGGTCGGGCTCGCCTGCCCCGACTTCGACGTCGTCGGCTTCACGTTCCCCGGCGTCCCCGGCGTGCAGCACTTCGCGCACACCGGCACCGTCGCGTGGGGCATCACGAACGCCATGGCCGACTACCAGGACCTGACGCTCGAGTCGCTCCGCCACCTCGGGCCCGGCGCGGACGGGTCGCCGGTGTTCGAGGCCAGGGGAGTCGACGGCTGGGAGCCGGTGCGCGTCACCAGCGAGACGCTGCGCGTGCGGGGCGGGGCCGGCGTGACGGTGCCCGTCGCCGTGACGTCCCGCGGACCGGTCGTCACCGGGCTCGAGGCGGAGATGGAGCGGGCTGTCGCGGACGTGCAGGCTCGCCCCGCTGCCTACAGCCTGCGCACCCCGACACAGGTCGAGGAGGACCTCGGCTTCGGCGCGTTCCTGCCGCTCCTTCGCTCACGAACGGTCGCCGACGTCGAAGCGGCGCTGGCGCGGTGGGTCGAGCCGGTCAACAGCGCTCTCGTCGCCGACGATGCGGGCCACATGCGGCACCTCGTCGTCGGCCGCGTGCCCGAGCGCGACGAGATCGGCGCCCTCCTCCCCGTGGCTGCCTGGGACCCGAGGCACGAGTGGCGCGGCTACCGTAGGGGGCCCGCTCGCGACGTGCCCGAGGTCATGGTCAGCGCGAACGACCGGGGCAGCGGTGGCGGGCTCGGCGTCGAGTACGCGACGTCGTTCCGAGCCGACCGCATCCGGTCGCTCCTCGAGTCGCTTTCCGAGGGAGGGGAGCGGCTCACGGTGGACCACTGCGCGGCCATCCACGTCGACACCCTCAACGGGCAGGCCGAGCTCATGCGCGAGCTCGTCGGGCCGGCAGACGTCACGGGGGACGCCGCGGCGGTGCGGTCCGCGCTGCTCGCCTGGGACGGGCGCAGCGACGCCGACAGCACGGGGGCGGCGCTCTTCGCCGCCTGGCGCACTGCGCTCGTGCACTGGTTCTCCGAGCATCCGCGCCTCGCGGTGCTGCACGAGCCGAGCGGGCACTCGAGCCTGTTCGCGGCGTGGACCGACGTCGTGACCCAACTCGGTGCCGGCTGGCACTCGATGGCCCGACTGGGCCGAGACCACGGCATCGATGTCAGCGAGGGCGTACGCGTGGCGCTCGAACGCGTTGCGGCCCAGGCTGATTCGCTGTCCTCGTGGGGTGAGCGCCACTGGCTCGACCCCGTTCGCACGGTCGACGTGTCGGGTGGCGCGCCTGCCGTGCCGCGCGACACGGTGGGTGGGGACAAGGGGTGCGTGCTCGCCGCTGCAAGCGCGCCCGGCGTGACCGACCACTGCTACGGCGGCCCCGTGGCGCGCTACGTCTGGGACCTCGGCGACCGGGACGCGAGCCGCTGGGTCGTGCCGTTCGGTGCGAGCGGCGATGCGCGCGACCCGCACTTCGCCGACCAGACCCGGGCGTGGCTCGCCGGCGACCTGCACCCGGTGGGCGCACTCGGCGATGAGGTCTGCCGCGATTTACAATGAATTTTGCCATCTCTTTACCATTTGCAGGACAAAGCCGTACGTTCCGCCATATGGTTCTCGCGTAGGGGCACCATTCGCGCCAAGGTGCCTTGCGCCAGCGCAGGAGGGGTGAGTCCGGTGACGACGAGCAAGACGCCCACGCACGGGGACGCGGACCGCTGGCAGCTGTGGGCGGCCGCCGGATCTGCGCCGGGGACCCGACTCGCCCGTGACGACGAGCTCGAGGTGCATGCCGGGCCCGCGATGCCCCACACTGATCCCGTGCTGTCCGAAATGTACCGATTCGCGGCTATCGAGAACGCCTCCTTCACGCTGCCGACCCGCCCGAGAGTCCTCAGCGACCCGTCGGGCCAGCCGGTGCGGGTCGACCTGCTCGCGGACCCTCGGGGTCCCCGCCGGGCACCGACGGGGGCGATCCGGGGCTTCGCTGCTCTCACCGTCCTGATCGTCGTCAGCTGCCTCGTCGGCGGTGTCACGGGAGCCCTCGTCGTCATCGGCGTCTCCACCCTCCTGGCGGCCAGTGCCGCCCTCGTGAGCGGTCACATCTCGCTCTCCCGGGTCGGCGGACCGCACGGCGCAGGTCTCTTCCTCGGCCTCGCCGTCGTGGCCCTGATGGCGGCGTCGGTCATGCCGCGCGACCGCCCCGGCCATCAGGGCGAGGTCCCGACGGCGCTGGTCCCGATCAGCGCGAGTCGACTTGCCGATGCCCGGGCGTCGTCTGCCGCCGTGCCGCCGTCACGGGTCGCCTCGACCTCGAGGAGGGTGGCACCTGCGGCGGTGGCGCCTTCGCGGTCCGGTACCGAGGTCAACACGTCGGCGCTGGCCTCGCGCTCGGTGGCGAGTGGAGGCGTCCTGACCCTCTCGCCCGAGGCGCTGACCCCGACCTCCGGTCGAGCTCACGAGCCCAGACCGCCTAGGACCGCGACGGCGACCAAGCCGGAGAAGCCGGAGAAGCCGGCGAAGCCAGCGAAGCCCGGCAAGACAGCGAAGCCCGACAACACAGCGAAGCCCGACAAGACAGCGAAGCCCGACAAGCCGGCGAAGCCGGCGAAGCACGAGAAGCCGTCCAAGCCCGACAAGACGAACAAGCGCTCCACACCTGCGAATCCGGCGACGATCTGCGCCGGCAGGAGCGGTGTCGCGCCCGTCGTGCTGCCTGCTCTTGCTGCACTCGCGCCGTGCGGACCTGTGCGACAGTGACCCCGTGGGTACATCTATGACACCGGTCACGATCATGTGGTTCATCGGAGCCGCGATCGTGGGGGCGATCGCCGGCGGTTTGCATGTGCTCCGTTCCGCGATCGGCGGCTCGCACACGGAGCTGCCGCTCATGATCTCGGCCTTCGCCCTCACGGCGATCGCGGCAGCCATGCTCTTCCATGGCGTCATGCTGGCGGCTCGGGCGCAGGATGCCGCCGCCGGTTCCGCCCCCGAGATCGACGCCGAGGTCGACTCCCACGAGGCCTTGTCGCACCCGCCGGGCACAATGACGGGATGAGTGCAGGTCGCGCCACCTGGGTGCTGCACGTCGACCTCGACCAGTTCATCGCCGCCGTCGAGGTGCTGCGTCACCCCGAGCTCGCGGGAAGGCCGGTCATCGTCGGCGGCCGTGGTGATCCGACCGAGCGCGCCGTCGTTTCCACGGCGAGCTACGAGGCCCGTCAGTTCGGCGTCGGATCCGGTATGCCGCTGCGGCTCGCCGCGCGCAAGGTGCCCGATGCGGTGATCCTCCCCGTCGATGCCCCGGCCTACACCGACGCGTCCGAGCACGTCATGGACACGCTGCGCGGGCTCGGCGTCGTCGTGGAGGTGCTCGGTTGGGACGAGGCCTTCCTCGGGGTCGACGGGGACGACCCGGAGGCGTTCGCCGAGCGTGTCCGGGCAGCGGTGCTCGAGGCGACCGAGCTGCACTGCTCCGTCGGCATCGGTGACAACAAGGTGCGCGCCAAGATCGCGACGGGCTTCGGCAAGCCGCGCGGCACCTTCCGGCTGACCCGGGAGAACTGGTTCGACGTCATGGGCGAGCGGCCGACCATCGACCTGTGGGGCGTCGGGTCCAAGGTCTCCAAGCGCCTGGCCACCCACGGGATCACGACGGTGCGCGAGCTCGCCGACGCCGACGAGTCGGTCCTCGTCGGCGAGTTCGGGCCGCGCATGGGCGTCTGGTACTCCCAGCTGGGTCGGGGCATCGGGTCGGCCGTCGTCGACGACACACCCTGGGTCGCGCGGGGGCACAGCCGGGAGACCACCTACCAGCGCAACCTCACGACGCCGGAGGAGGTGCGCGACGCCGTCCGCGAGCTCGCCTCCCAGGCCTTCGACGACACCGTCAAGGAGGGGCGCCCGGTCTTCCGCGTCACGCTCAAGGTGCGCTACGCCCCCTTCAACACCGTGACCAAGGCCCGCAAGCTGCCGGCGCCCACGACCGAACGCGACGACGTCGTCGAGGCCGCCGTCGCCCTGGTGCAGACGCTCGACCCGGAGCGTGAGGTGCGTCTGCTCGGCGTCCGGGCCGAGATGGTCATGCCCGACGGGGGTGACCCCGTCGAGCGCACCCCGGTCCGCGGCCGCCTCTGACGGATCCAGCCGAAGTCAGTGGTGGCGCCGGGCGCGACTGATCTCGCGGACGGCACGTGCCTTGGCCCGGAAGGACCGGGGCCGGCTCACCAGGTAGGCGGCGACGACGAGTCCGATGACGGCGATGAGCCGGTTCGGGTCGACGGCAGGCCGCCAGATGACCTGTCCGTCCTTGATGACGAAGGCGCCCGCCGGCCGTCCGGCCATGCCGAAGCCCGCGCCCTCACCCGACTCACCCTTGTCGTCGTGGCCGGAGCCACCACCCCCGCCGCCGGTCACGACGGCGGCCGGGATGACCGTCAGGCCGTCCTTCTCGTACGGCTCGCCGTAGACGCGCCGAACGGTGATCGTGTCATTCGCCTTGCTGAGCAGCTCGTCGAGCTTCATGGTTCCTCCCTCGTGCCGGGCGCCCCGGCCTCAGCACTCCAGACTRCCCAGGTGGCTCGACGGCCAACAGGGCTGAAGGTCCCGAATGACGCGGCTGCTCAGCCCGTGTCCGTGGAGCGCGCCGCGGCCCGGCGGCTCCCCGCCGCCGGGGCGCCTCAGAGGGCAGCGGCGACCGACCGGCCGGCCGTGCGCCCGCTGAAGAGGCAGCCCCCGAGGAAGGTGCCCTCGAGCGAGTTGTAGCCGTGCATGCCGCCGCCACCGAACCCGCTCACCTCGCCCGCGGCATACACCCCCGGGAGTGGCTCGCCGCCCACCGCAAGCACGCGTCCGGCGAGGTCGGTCTCGAGACCGCCGAGCGTCTTGCGGGTGAGGATGTTGAGCCGGACGGCGATGAGCGGCCCCGCCTTCCGGTCGAGCAGCCTGTGCGGGCTCGCCACGCGAATCAGCCTGTCACCGCGATAGTTCCGCGCCCCGCGGACCGCGGTGATCTGGGCGTCCTTGGTGAAGTCGTTGGCGATCTCGTTGTCGCGCGCCACGATCGTGCGTCGCAGCGACTCGACGTCGATGAGGTCGTCACCGGTGAGCGCGTTCATGCCCCGGACGAGCTCGTCGAGGCTGTCCGCCACGACGAAGTCCTCGCCGTGACGCTTGAAGGCCTCGACGGGAGCCGGTGCTCCCTTGCGGGCGCGCCCGAGCACCTGCTTGACGTCCTTGCCGGTGAGGTCGGGGTTCTGCTCCGACCCCGACAGGGCGAACTCCTTCTCGATGATGCGCTGGGTCAGCACGAACCACGAGTAGTCGTGGCCGGTGCGCGTGATGTGGCCGAGCGTGCCGAGGGTGTCGAAGCCGGGGAAGTACGGCGCCGGGAAGCGACGGCCACGCGCGTCGATCCACAGCGATGACGGACCGGGCAGGATGCGGATGCCGTGGTTGTCCCAGACGGGGTCCCAGTTGCGCAGGCCCTCGGTGTAGTGCCACATCCGGTCGGGGTTGATGACCCGACCGCCGGCCGCCTGCGTGATGCCGAGCATCCGGCCGTCGACGTGGGCGGGCACCCCGGCCACCATGCGGTCCGGTGGCGCGCCGAGCCGCTCCGGCCAGGCCTGGCGCACGAGGTCGTGGTTGCCGCCGATGCCCCCGCTCGTCACGACGACGGCCTGGGCCATGATCTCGAAGTCGCCCACCTCCTMGCGGCTGCTCGCCCGGCCGCGGTCGACGTCGTCGCGCGCCAGGACGCGACCACGTACGCCTGTCACGGTGCCCACGGTCAGGACGAGCTCGTCGACGCGGTGGCGGAAGGCGAAGGTGACGCGACCGCTCGCCACTGCGGCGCGAACCCGTCGCACGAACGGCTCCACGAGCCCGGGGCCCGTGCCCCAGGTGATGTGGAAGCGCGGCACCGAGTTGCCGTGCCCGTCGGCGCGCCCGTCGCCCCGCTCGGCCCAGCCGACGACGGGGAAGAGCCGGTGGCCCTGCTCGTGCAGCCACGCGCGCTTCTCGCCGGCGGCGAAGTGGAGGTAGGCCTCGGCCCACTTGCGTGGCCAGAAGTCCTCGTCCCGGTCGAACTGGGCCGAACCCATCCAGTCCTGTGTCGCGAGCTCGAGGCTGTCCTTGATGCCCATCCGGCGCTGCTCCGGGCTGTCGACGAGGAAGAGCCCGCCGAAGCTCCAGAAGGCCTGACCGCCGAGCGACTGCTCGCCCTCCTGGTCGACGAGCACGACCCGCTTCCCGCGGTCGGCGAGCTCAGCGGTGGCGACGAGTCCGGCCAGACCGGCTCCCACGACGACGACGTCGGCTTCCATGGGCCAGATCATGTCATCCCGCTCGACACCCGGTGGCTGCGTACGATTTGAAGGTGCTGGCTCGTGCTCCGGTGAGGTGGTCCCGGCTGTGGGACGGCCCCGCGCCGGTCGCGGCCGTGGTCGTCGCCGCGCTCGTCGCAGGCGGTCTGCACGGCGGCTTCACCGACCTGTCCGTGTATCAGCACGCGGGTCGAACGGTGCTCGAGGGGCTGCCGGCCATCATGCCCAGGGACCCGACGACCGGGCTGACGTTCACCTACCCGCCGTTCGCCGCGGTCGTCATGGTGCCGCTGGCCCTGCTCCCGGCGTGGCTCGCCGCCGCGGTGTGGACCGGGGCGTCGATGGGTGCGCTCGCGGCGGTCGTCCTGCTCGTGCGTCGTGCCGTGGACCGGCCCACCCCGGGGTGGCTGGCGGCCTGCCTCGCCGGAGGCGCCCTGGCCCTGGAGCCGGTGTGGCAGAACTTCGCGTTCGGGCAGGTCAACCTGTTCGTCATGCTGGCGGTGCTGGTCGACCTGCTCCAGCCGGACCGGCGCTGGTCCGGCGTGCTGCTCGGCCTCGCGGCAGGGGTCAAGCTGACGCCCCTCGTCCTCGTCGTGCTGCTCCTGGTGGTCGGGCCTCGTGCGGCCGGCCGGCGAGCGGTCCTGGCCTTTGCCGCCACGGTCGTGGTCGGTTTCCTCGCGGCACCGGGCTGGGCCACGACGTACTGGACCGTTGGCCTCGTCGATGCGGGCCGGATCGGGCCGCCGGCACTGGCTCACAACCAGTCGGTGTACGGCGCACTCACCCGGCTGCTCGACGGCCGGCCGCCCACCCTGCTGTGGCTCGCGGTCGCCGTGCCCCTCAGTGTCGCGATCCTGCTCGTCGGCGGACGGTGGTGGCGCCGCGGCGACCGCGTGCTCGGGACGTGCCTGGCGGCGGTGGCCATGCTGGTCGCGTCGCCGATCTCGTGGTCGCACCACTGGGTGTGGGCTGTGCCGATCGCCCTGGCGCTATGGGAGCGGGGCCGATGGGGGTCCGTCGCATGGGCCGCGGTCTTCGTGGCCCGCCCCGTGCTGTGGCCCCCCTGGGGTCACGGTCGCGAGTACGACTGGGGTCCGTCGGAGCACCTCGTCGGCAACGCCTACCTCCTCGCTGCCCTTGTTCTCTCCGTCTGGGCGGCGGTCGCCCTCGCCTCATACGCTGTCGGCGAATCTGCCGGTGGCAGAGTGGGATTCCCGGCACGGTCAGACGAGCCCACGCTGGGTGGATGACCGACTCACCCATCACAGCCGCGCTCGACGACCAGCTGTCGATGCAGCTGCTCCACCAGCGGATCATCGTCCTCGGGGCGGAGGTCGAGGACCCGATCGCCAACCGGATCACGGCCCAGCTCCTCCTGCTCTCGGCTCGCGACCCGCGCTCCGACATCAGCCTCTACGTCAACAGCCCCGGCGGCTCCGTCACCGCCGGTCTCGCCATCTACGACACGATGCGCGTCATCCCCAACGACGTCTCCACTCTCGCAGTGGGATTCGCGGCCTCGATGGGCCAGTTCCTGCTCGGCGCGGGCGCGCCCGGGAAGCGCTTCGCCCTGCCGAACGCGCGGATCATGATGCACCAGCCGTCCGCCGGCATCCAGGGCACCGCGGCCGACGTCGAGGTCCAGGCGGCGAACCTCAAGGCGGTCAAGCGCCGGGTCAACGAGCTGCAGGCGCAGCACACCGGCCAGACCGTCGAGCAGATCACCCACGACAGCGAGCGTGACCGCTGGTTCAGTGCGGAGGAGGCGGCGGCATACGGGATCGTCGACCACGTCGTCAGCACGCTGACCGACGTGCGCCCGGTCGGTGTCGAGCGGAAGGTGGGACTGAGATGAGCAGCTACACGGTCCCCTACGTCGTCGAGCGCACCCCGGCCGGGGAGCGCAGCTTCGACATCTACAGCCGGCTGCTGCAGGAGCGGATCATCTTCGTGGGCACCGAGATCGACGACGGGGTCGCCAACGTCGTCATGGCCCAGCTGCTCCACCTCGCCGATGTCGCCCCGGACCGGGAGGTCTCGCTCTACGTCAACAGCCCGGGAGGCTCGTTCACGGCGCTCATGGCCGTCTACGACACGATGCAGTTCGTGCCCTCGCCCGTCGCGACCTACTGCCTCGGACAGGCGGCATCGGCCGCAGCGGTGCTCCTCGCGGCGGGGGAGCCCGGGCGGCGCTTCGCCCTGCGGCACTCCCGGGTGCTGCTCCACCAGCCGTCCGCGGGTGGRCAGGGGACGGTCAGCGACCTCGCCCTGCAGGCGGACGAGCTGCTGCGCGTGCGTGCGCAGGTCGAGGAGGTGCTGAGCCAGCACACCGGGCGCTCGGTCGCGCAGCTGCGACTCGACACCGACCGCGACAAGGTGCTCACGGCCGCGCAGGCCGTGGAGTTCGGCGTCGTCGACCACGTCGTCGCGCGCGCGACGGAGGTCCGCCTCGACAGGGAATGACCGGGGCCCCCGTCGATCGTCACGCGGCGAGCAGCACCGCTCCCGTCGCGTCGGCCAGCAGCCCGGTGGACGCGGCCGCCTCCGCAGGGGACGCGATGCTCGACCCGACGCGAGACGTGAGGTCGAGGACACGTCCTGCGGTCGGGGCGTCGCCGGCGAGGTCGCGCAGCTCCCGGTGGGCCGCTCCCACGAGCCCGGTGATGCTCGACCCGAGCGCGACGCACACCGCCTCGAGCACCTCGGACGAGGGCTCCTTGAGGCCGCGCTCGACCTCGGAGAGGTAGGCCACCGAGATGCCGGCGCGGGCGGCGACCTCGGCGAGCGTGCGGCCCTGTCGGGTGCGCAGCCCGCGCAGGAGCCGACCGTAGACCTCCCGCAGCAGCGGGGTGTGGACGCCGGGGCGCGGGCGCGGGGCGATCTGGGTCATGGCCGTCTCCGATCTGGGTGCGTGCGTCCAGCGTCGCACGGGAGCKCCCGGATGGTGCTCGGGTGGGCCTTCGAGCACGTACGCCGTGGGCGAACTCGCGGGGCCGCCCGCGCCGGGCGAGCGGTTGAGCGGAAAGATGTTGACGGCGTTCACTTCGGCGTCGACGCTGTCAGGAGTGACGTCTACCGTCGTCATACGCCGCAGCTCACACCTCACACCGCACGAACGAGTCTCCGGGGAGCCCTCACATGACCATCACCACCGGCACGCGCGACGTGCGCGAACGGTCCTCGGGACCGGCCATCGAGGCCGAGCACCTCGTCAAACGCTTCGCCGACCTGACCGCCGTCGACGACGTCAGCTTCTCGGTGCCGCAGGGCACGGTCCTCGGTCTGCTCGGCCCCAACGGCGCCGGCAAGACCACCACCGTCCGCATGATGACGACCCTGAGCCGCCCGACGAGCGGGGCCGCCCGGGTCGCCGGTCACGACGTCGTCCGCGAGCCCGAGCTGGTGCGCCGCAGCATGGGCCTGACGGGCCAGGCCGCGACCGTCGACGAGCTGCTCACCGGCCGGGAGAACCTCCGCCTCATGGGCTCGCTCTACGGCCTGCCCAAGGGAGAGGTGCGCCGCCTGTCCGACGAGCTGCTCGAGCGCTTCTCGCTCACCGAGGCCGGCAACAAGGTCGTCAAGGACTACAGCGGCGGCATGCGTCGCCGGCTCGACCTCGCGGTCAGCCTCATCGCGACACCGCCCGTGCTGTTCCTCGACGAGCCGACCACGGGCCTCGACCCGCGCAGCCGCGTCGAGCTCTGGGACGTGCTGCGCGGCCTCGTCCGCGACGGCACCACGCTGCTGCTCACGACGCAGTATCTCGAGGAGGCCGACCAGCTCGCCGACCGGATCGTCGTCATCGACCACGGCCGCATCATCGCCGAGGGCACGCCGCTCGAGCTCAAGGACCAGTCGGGCCAGGCCGCCATCGTCCTCACGGTCTCGCACGCCGACCAGGTCGAGGCCGCCCGCGCCCTGCTCTCCGCCCACGTCGAGGGCGTCCACGTCGACATCCCGGCGCGGCGCCTCACGGCCCCCGCCGAGGGGCTGCGCGACATGACCAGGGTCGCCGCGGTCTTCGAGCGCAGCGAGATCGTCCTCGACGACCTCGGCCTCCAGCGTCCGAGCCTCGACGACGTCTTCCTCAGCCTCACCGGCCACCGCGCCGAGCCGGACGCTCCCGGCTCCGGCGAGTTCCCCGACACCAGCTCCACCTCCGCCGAGGAGTCCCGATGACCGACAGGACCGTCACCAATTCCACCACCGGCACGGCCCGCACGAGCGCGCGCACCGCGCCGCACGACTACGAGCCGCCCGGCCGCGCCCGGCAGATCGCGATGATGGTGTGGCGCAATCTCAAGCACATCAAGCGCCAGCCCGAGATGCTGACGGACGTCACCATCCAGCCGGTGATGTTCGTGCTCCTCTTCGCCTTCGTGTTCGGCGGGTCGATCCAGACCGACAGCGGGTCCTACCGCGAGTGGCTGCTGCCGGGAATCATGGCCCAGACGATGGCCTTCGCCTCGTTCATCGTCGCCATCGGCCTCAACATGGACCTCGGCAAGGGCATCATCGACCGCTTCAGGTCCCTGCCCGTCGCCCGGTCGTCGGTGCTGGTCGGGCGCAGCCTCTACAGCCTCATCCACTCGAGCATCGGCATCTTCGTCATGTCGGTCACCGGCCTCGCCATCGGCTGGCGCATCCGCGGCGGCGTCGGCCCGGCCCTGCTGGCCTTCGGTCTGCTGCTGCTCTTCGGCTTCGCGATGATCTGGGTCGGCGTCCTCGTCGGGTCCTCGATGCGCTCGACGGAGGCGGTCAACGGCCTGATGTTCACGGCGATCTTCCCGTTGACGTTCCTCGCCAACACCTTCGCGCCGACCGAGGGGATGGTGCCGTGGCTGCGCACCATCGCGGAGTGGAACCCGATCAGCTCGCTCGTCCAGGCGATGCGTGAGCTGTGGGGCAACGTCCCGCCCGCACCGGCCGACGCCGCCCTCCCGCTCCAGCACCCCGTCCTCACCACGGTGATCTGGTCGGTGCTCATCACGGCCGCCGTGGCACCGCTCGCGGTCCGCGCCTTCGTCCGCCGCACCACCGACTGACCGACTGGGCGACTGATCGACCAGCAGGCGTGCGAAGAGCTGCTGGGCGGCCTTCTGCCCATCGCAGCCGGGTCCTGGGGCACGACGGTGACCGGGGGTCGATGAGTGTTGTTGCCCGTGATGACCTCACCCGAGGTTGTGGTCGAAGTCCATTCGGTAGGTGCCGTCCTCGTCCACGTGAAGGCGCACGGTCCCCTCGATGCCGGTCAGCTCCTGGGTGCCACTGCCCGGCACGATGAGGCCGTACTCGTTGGCGCGGTCCGTGCCGCTGGTCGAGGCTGCGTGCACGAAGTTGAAGGTGCCGCGTCGCCCGGCGACCGTGCCCTCGAAGGACTCCACTGCGACGTACGTACCGATGCCCGTCGTCTGGTCGTAGGCGGACGTGAACTGGGTGACGCTGCGCCCAGCGACATCCCCGACATACGTCTTGCGCATGCGCAGGTGCCCCGTGGGCAGCGCCGTCGTCACGTCGGGGACGTAGTCGGTGACGTCGAAGTCGGACGTCGTGAAGGTCGAGGTGCTCAGCATGAGCCTGACGCTATCCAAGTGGATGTCGTTGGGATAGAACGTTCCCGACGCGTCAGCGGGCGCGCATGCCGTTGTTGCGCGGCTGGTGCTCGCGCTCCGTGAGCGGGTTGGACTCGGACCGAGCCCACGCCTCGACCGTGCCGTCCTTGGCCGGCTTCTGCTCGTCGCGCCCCGAGCGGCACCCAGTCGCCCCGCTCGCGCAGCCACGTGTATTCCGACGTGCCCGGGGGCGTTCGCAGCACCCACGGGTCATCGACCCTTCCCGTCCCGGTCACGGGCGTCGTCCTTCGTGCGCGTCGTCCCACCCTTTGTGCTCCCGCCGCGTCAGGACGGCGTCAAGATCGCATCAGGATGTCTCCAAGGGCTGACGTTCCCGCGTCGCCGGGTGTTGCGTGGAGTCATGACCAGCGACTGGCCGGCTGCGCACCGCACCCTGACGCGGTGGGGCGCCCTGCTCCTGCCGATCGTCGTGGGCGCAGTCCTCGGTCTCCTCCGCGACGCGATGGACCCGAGCACCGCCGCGATGGTGCTCGTGCTGCCTGTCGTCGCAGCCGCCGCCACGGGCGACCGCGTCGCAGGCGTGCTCGCGGCCCTCGCTGCCGCTGGCAGCTTCGACTTCTTCCTCACCGAGCCGTTCTACTCGCTCTCGATCCACCACCGGGCCGACCTCGAGCTCGCCGTCGCGCTCGTGGTCGTCGGGCTCGCCGTGACGGAGATCGCGCTGTGGGGTCGGCGGCAGCAGGCTGCGGCCCAGCGCCGGGAGGGCTACATCTCAGGTCTCACGCACCTGCTCGACCTCCCCGCCGACACGACGGAGGACGCCCGGGCCGCAGCCATCGCGACCGCGATCACCACGGTGCTCGGCGCCGACCGGTGCACGTGGGACCCCGGCCATCCGCGGTGGAACGACGCTGTCGTCGACGCGGACGGTCGCGTCACGACGGGCGGACGACAGCTGCAGGTGGAGCGGGTGGGCCTGCCCACCGACGGCTACGCGGCCGTCGTCGTCCGGCGGGGCACGCAGGTCGTCGGCCACTTCCGCGTGACGGCCTCGACGCACGTCGTGCGGCCGACCGCTGAACAGCTGCGCGTCGCGGCGCTCCTCGCCGACCGGATGGCCGACGCACGAGCGCCGCGCCCCGCCACCGAGGAGGAGGTGGAGGCACGTGGCGCACGCAGGGGGGCGCACGGGACCGGCATCGTCGACGACCCGGACGCAACCCATGAGTAACCTACGGGCCACGGAGCGCGATGGGGCCCCATGGGTCAAGGGTCGGTCAGGAGATCCTGACGTGAGGTAGGAGGCGGACGAGGTCAGTCGACCTGCGACCGCAGCCACGCGATGTCGGCCGTCTGGCCTTCGAGTCCGCCCGGTGTCTCACAGACGACGGGCGCTCCGGCCGCGCGGATGACCTGGGCCAGCGCCTCGCCGGCGATGAGTCCGGAGCCGAAGTTCGTGTGCCGGTCGGCGCCGGAGTCGAACTCGTCACGGGAGTCGTTGGCGTGCACGAGGTCGATGCGCCCGGTGATGGCACGCACCTCGTCGACCACCGTGCCGAGGTCGTTGCCACCGGCGTGCGCGTGACACGTGTCGAGGCAGAAGCCGACGTTGTCGCTGCCGGAGGCCTGGCCGATGGCGTCCCAGAGCCGGGCGATGGCCTCGAGCCGGCGCGCCATGGCGTTGTCACCGCCCGCGGTGTTCTCGATGAGCAGCGGCACGGGCAGGTCGAGCCCGTCGATGCACTTGCGCCAGTTGTCGAAGCCCTTCGCCGCGTCCTCGTCGACTCCGAGGTGGCCACCGTGGACGATGACGCCCTTGGCGCCGATCTCGCCGGCGGCCGTCAGGTGCTGCTGGAGCAGCTTGCGCCCGGGGATGCGGATGCGGTTGTTGAGGCTCGCGACGTTGATCGGGTAGGGCGCGTGGACGTAGAGGTCGACGCCTGCCGCCGCGGCGTCCGCCTTGAGCGCCTCGGCGCCTCCGGCGTACCGGATGACGGGGCCCTTGTAGCTCTGCGGGTCGCCGAGGAAGATCTGCGAGAGCGACGCTCCCCGCGCCGTCGCCTCCGCGATCGGGTCCTCCTGGTCGACGTGCGCACCGATGTGTAGGGCCATGGCGTCAGCGTATGCCGCGGGGCCGACACCGATCCTGCGCGGCGGTCCCGACCTGGCCCGCCGTCGCCCGCCGGCGCCTGCCGGGGTCCGGATGACGATTGAGTTGCATAAGCAACTCTTATGCAGTCAATAATGTGAAGATGAGTTCCTCGCGCTTCCCCGCCGTGGTCGACGACGTGACCGTCCGGCTCATCGCCGCCGTCGTCCTCGTCATCGGCGTCATCGCCCTGGCCACGTCGGCGTGGTGGCTCTATGCCGTCCTCGCCGTCGACTTCACGCTGCGGGCTGCGCTCGGACCCTCGGCCAGCCCGGTCGCCCGGTTCGTGCAGCGGTGGATCCGGCCCGCCGTCTCCGCGGCCAAGCGACCGACGGCCGGCCCGCCCAAGCGGTTCGCGGCGACCATCGGCGCCGTCATGACGGTCGCCGCGACCGCGCTCTGGGCCTTCGCCCTCCTGACCGGAGCGTCCGGTGCGATCGTCGGCGTCGTCGCCATCGGCGTCGTCATGGTGGTCTTCCCCGCGCTCGARTCCGTCCTCGGTATCTGCGTCGGCTGCGTCCTCTTCTCCGGCTTGATGCGACTCGGCCTCATCCCGGAGGAGGTCTGCCTCGAGTGTGCCGATATCACCAAGCGCCGCGAGCGCCTGCGGGCCGAGCGCGCCGACCGTCAGGGTGGCCTGACGGTCTGACGCCTCAGCCCGCGGCCGACCGCAGCTTCTCCAGGAGCGGGCCGGCGGCCTCGTCGAGAAAGCGCTCCTGGGCGTCCCCACCGACCTGCACGAGGGCGATGTCGGTGAAGCCGGCCTCCCAGTAGGCGCTCACGGACTCCACGATCTTGTCGAGGTCGGGGCCGCACGGGATCGACTCGGCCACGTCCTCGGGGCGCACGAACTGCGTCGCCCCGGCGAAGCCCGCCGGTGTCGGCAGGTCGGCGTTGACGGCCCAGCCGCCGCCGAACCAGCGGAACTGCTCGTGGGCGCGGGCGACCGCGGCCTCCTCGTCCGGGTCCCAGCAGATCGGGATCTGCCCGATGGCGCGGGCCCCGGTGCCGATGCGCTCGGCACCCTCGGTCCGGTTCCACGTGTCGACGAGCTCGGCCTCGGGCTGGACGGCGATCATGTGGTCGGCCAGCGGGGCGAGCCGCTCGATCGACATGTCCCCGCTCACCGCGACAGCCACGGGCACGAGGATGTCGGGCAGGTCCCAGACCCTGGCGGAGTCGACGTCGAAGTAGTCGCCATGGTGCGTCACGAGCTCACCCGAGTGGAGCTTGCGGATGATCTCGATGGCCTCGACGAGCATGTCCTGCCGCGTCACCACGCCCGGCCAGCCCTCGCCGACGACGTGCTCGTTGAGGCTCTCGCCGCTGCCGAGCCCGAGGGTGAAGCGGCCGTCGGCGAGCAGCTGCACCGTGGCGGCCTTCTGGGCGATGACGGCCGGGTGGTAGCGCATCGTCGGGCACGTCACGTAGGTCATGAGCTCGACCCGGTCGGTGGCCTGCGCGACGGCGCCGAGCACCGACCACGCATACGGGGCGTGGCCCTGCTCGGTCAGCCAGGGCGAGTAGTGGTCGCTCGATACCTCGAAGTCGAAGCCGGCCTGCTCGGCGCGCACGGCCCACCTCACGAGGTCCTTGGGGCCGCTCTGCTCGGTCATCAGGGTGTATCCGAAGTTCGTCACGAACGGCTCGTACCCATTCGCGGACACTTGCATGTACAGGGTCTGTCCACAGTTGTGGACGAGGGTGTGGACGGACGACGTCGGGTGACAAGGGCAGACAGGGTGGGTAGGAGCCGAGGGTGGCGCTCCACGCCACCCGAGACGCAGAACACCAACGAGCGCCCCCTGAGCGGGGCGACCAGAGGAGGGCCCCATGGCCAAGCGAGTCGCATTTCTCGTCGCGAGCGAGGGCATCGAGCAGGTCGAGCTGACTGAGCCGTGGAAGGCCGTCACCGACGCGGGGCACGAGGCCGTCGTCGTCAGCCCGGAGGCCGGCGAGGTCCAGATGTTCAACCACCTCGACAAGGGCGACACGAAGCCCGTCGACGTGACCGTCGCCGACGCGAAGGTCGAGGACTTCGACGCCCTCGTGCTGCCGGGTGGCGTCGCCAACCCCGACAACCTGCGCACCCACGAGGGCGCGGTCGCCCTCGTGCGCGACTTCGTCGCGTCCGGTCGTCCGGTCGCGGCGATCTGTCACGCGCCCTGGACGCTCATCGAGGCCGACGTCCTGAAGGGCCGTCGCCTCGCGTCGTGGCCGAGCCTGCAGACCGACATCCGCAATGCGGGCGGTGAGTGGGTCGACGAGTCGCTCGTCGTGGACGGCAACCTCATCACGAGCCGTAACCCCGACGACCTGCCCGACTTCTGCGGCGCCGTCGTCGAGGCGCTCGAGCACGGCTCTGCGGCTGCCACTGCGGCACCGTCCGCCTGACGGGCCGCCTCAGCCGAACCCGTGGCGCGCGAGGGGATGGAGCAGCTCGCGCTCCTCGTAGGCGAGGTGCGACAGGAGCGTGTCGGTGAGCAGGTCCAGGGCGCGCTGGATCTCCTCGAGCGCCTCCTGCCCCGAGCGGCCGTACGCGTCGGTCCCGACGAGCCCGACGAGGGCGTCGTCGACCTGCTCGAGCACGTCGGCGATGACGTGGTGCTCCTGCTCGAGCCGGTCGATGACCGGCCCGAGGTCGGGTTGGGCGCCGCGCAGGTGGACGAAGATGCTCCGGTCCTCGAGGGTGTGGTGCCCCGTGACGAGGCGGCAGTAGGTCTCGCAGTACGCACCGAGGGTCCAGTTGTTCTGCCGCAGGGCCATCGTGTTGATCACCGAGCGCGCTGCACCCGTCGACATCGCCCCGCGCCGCACCTGGCCGACGATGTCGCGCAGCTGCGTGAGCTCGCCGCGAAGGTGGTCGTGCACGTCGACGAGGTGCTGGGGCACGGCCTGCTGGGCCGGGGTGTATGCCGCGTCGTCGGCCTTCGTGGTCACCGGGCGGTCGTCCTCGCGCCAGGGGAGCGTCGCGCTGAGCCGGACCCCGTCCTCGGGCGTCGCGCGGACAGTGAGCGCTGACCCCGTCCGGGGCCCGGAAGAGGGCATCGGCTCCGAACCGCTTGCACGACGGGCCCGTTCGGCCTCGACGAGGTCACGCACGGCGGGAGCGACCTCAGCGGCATACCGGCGCAGGACGGCCGGGTCGTCGGTCCCGAGGACGTAGGTGYTCATCCCGTCGGCAAGGGTCAGCCCGGCGAGCTGCTCGGCCCAGTCGTCGGCCGTGCCGCGCAGGAAGCCGCCGCCGGTGCCGAACGACCCGAAGACGTTGTACATGCGCCGGATCGCCTGGGGTCCTCGGCCGGCGTCCTGGGCGGCCTCGTCGATGACGGCGTTCATGCGGCCGAGCGCGTCCGGGTCGGCGTAGCCCAGGCTCAGCAGCCACCCGTCGGCGAGCCGGCCGGTGACGCGGAGCATCCGCGGCCGGTAGGCGCCGAGCCAGATGCCGACCGGATGCACGGGGAACGGGCCGGCGTGCATGCCTGCGACGGAGTAGTGCTCGCCCTGCACGGTGACCGACCGGGCGCCTGGGTGCTCGGGGTCCTGGCCCCACGCGCCGCGGATGACGCGGATCGCCTCGACGAGCGCGTCGACGGCCTCCTTGGGCGTGCGGCGTTCGCCGCCGGCGGCCACGATCGCGTCCCAGAAGGCGCCCGTGCCGAGACCGAGCTCGGCCCGGCCGCCGCTCACGAGGTCGAGCGTCGCGACCTGCTTCGCCAGCCCGACCGGCGGCCGCAGCGGGAGGTTGGCGACGTTGGGGGCCACCCGGATCGCGCTCGTGCGGGCGGCCACGGCCGTGAGCAGCGTCGAGGTGTCGAGGTGCTTCGCGTTGTAGGGGTGGTCCTGCACCGTGAAGAGGTCGAGACCCAGGACGTCGGCCAGCTGGGCCAGCTCGAGGGTCTCGTGCACCCGCGACGCCTCCGGGCTCGCAAACACCCCGAACTCCAGCTCGTGCCCGTAGTCCATGCGGTCAGGGTGGCATACGCTCCCGCTCATGAACGGGGACGACGCTGCCGTCGAGGCGCTGCGAGCGCTCATCCGCATCCCGACCGTCTCCGACTGGGACCCGGCCAAGGAGGACCGCGCGGTCTTCGACGCTCTCCTGACCGAGCTGCGCGAGCGCTTCCCCCGCCTCCACGCGACGTGTGAGGTGGAGCGCATCAGCGGCGACGCGCTGCTCGTGCGCTGGCCGGGCCGTACGCGTGAGGCACCGGTCGTGCTCATGGCGCACCTCGACGTCGTGCCGGTCGGCGACGTGTCGGCGTGGACGCACCCTCCGTTCGGGGGTGACCTCGCCGACGGGCACGTCTGGGGCCGTGGGGCGCTCGACTGCAAGGGCTCGCTCGTGGCGACGTCCCAGGCCGTCGAGGACCTCATCGAGGACGGCGTGACGCCGGGGCGGGACGTGTGGCTGTCGTTCGGCTGCAACGAGGAGGTGTCGGGCCGGGCTGCCAAGGATGCGGTCGCGATCCTGCGCGAGCGCGGCGTCGAGCCGTGGTTCGTCCTCGACGAGGGCGGCGCCGTCGTGCAGGGGGCGCTGCCG
>NZ_JBFULD010000025.1:0-21438 GCF_056400505.1 Terrabacter sp. P5_B1 | reverse complement strand
GCCCATGGCCTTCGCGGCATGAGCCACCGCCCAGCCCTGGCGGCGGACCCGATCCACCAGCAGACGACGGCCATGGACGTTGAGACGGGCGTTAGCGTGGGACACGAGAACCTCCGGGCGGTGCGGGACGTAGACACTCCTCACCTCACCCGGAGGTTCTCCTCATCGTCAACGCCTACCTGTCACCAACGTCCAGGCCGAGTACAGCTAGGCCGCCACGTGTCGGCGRGGGTGGCTAGGGTCGGCGACATGGCGGTCCACCAGCTCACGGTCGAGCACGCACGTCGCATCGCGGTGCACGCCCAGCTGCTCGACCGACCTCGCCCGACCGACCTCGTCGCCGTCGTCGAGCGGCTGACGTTCCTACAGATCGACCCCACCGCTGCCATCGCGCCCAACGCCGACCTCGTCCTGTGGAGCCGTCTCGGCGCCACCTACGACCCTGCCGCCCTGACCAAGGCCGTCGAGCACGACCGCACCCTCGTCGAGACCGTCGCCTACGTCCGCAGCCCCAAGGACGTGCCTGCCGTCATCGCCGAGGTCCGCGACGCCGAGGCCTATCCGTTCATGGCCCAGTGGCTCGCCGACAACGACTCCTTCCGCCGCGACATCCTCGCCCGGCTCGAGGCCGACGGACCGTTGCTCTCGCGCGACATCGCCGACACGAGCGTCGTCCCGTGGCCCTCGACCGGCTGGACCAACAACCGGAACATCACCAAGATGCTCGAGGCCCTGGCCCTGCGCGGCGAGGTCGCCATCGCCGGGCGCAAGGGACGTCAGCGCTACTTCGACCTGCCGGAGCGCGTCTACCCGCCCGACCTGCCGACGCTCGCCCTCGACGAGGCCATCGCGCACCGCAWCGAGCGGCGGCTCGCCGCCCTCGGCATCGCCCGCTCCACCGGGACGGTGGCGCCGGGTGAGAGCCCCTTCGTCGGCGACGCCGGTGAGGCCGCCGAGGTCGAAGGGGTGCCGGGCACGTGGCGCGTCCACCCGGCTTACCTCGACGCCGTCGACACCTTCACGGGACGCACCGCGCTGCTCAGCCCCTTCGACCGGCTCATCCACGACCGGGTCCGCGCCGAGCAGCTCTGGGGCTTCGAGTACATCCTCGAGATGTACAAGCCCAAGCACCAACGCCGGTGGGGCTACTTCGCGCTGCCGATCCTGCACCACGACCGGCTCGTCGGGAAGCTCGACGCCCAGGCCGACCGCAAGGCCGGCACGCTCGTCGTCAACGAGGTCCACGAGGACGTCCCCTTCACCAAGGCGGTCACGACTGCCGTCCGTCGCGAGATCCGTGACCTCGCTGCCTGGCTCGGCCTCGAGCCCAGCGGCCCCGCTGCCCCGTGACCCCTGCCCCGTGACCCCTGCCCCCTTCACCCGATCGGAGACCACCCGTGCGCAGGATCGTCGCCTACACCATCACCTCGCTCGACGGCGCCGTCGACGACCCGAACCGGCTCTTCCCGCCAGATGCGGATCCCGACCAGCCGCAGCCGCCGACCTTCGACGACGAGCTCGTCGCGCGCGAGACCGCTCTCATCGAGCAGCAGGACGCCGTGCTGCTGGGCCGCCACATGTACGACGAGTGGTCGCGCTACTGGCCGACGTCGGACGTCCAACCCTTCGCCGACTTCATCAACGGCGTCAAGAAGTACGTCGTCACCTCCACCCCACTCACCACGTCGTCCGTCGACGAATGGCGCGACGCCGAGGCCCTCTCGGGTCCGCTCGCCGACATCGTCCGTGACCTGAAGGCCTTGCCCGGCAACGACATCGGCGTCCACGGCAGCATCGAGCTCGTCCAGTCGCTCATCGCCGAGGGCCTCGTCGACGAGCTGCATCTCGCCGTCGCGCCCGTCGTCGATCCGGAGGGCCGACGTCTCTTCGAGCGCACCCCGGACCTGCAGCGACTCACCCTCGTCAGCGCGACCCCGACGCCCACCGGCGCTCTCTGGCTCGTCTACCGTCCCAGGGACGCAGACCCAGCGACGTAGTCTTGGCATCCGACGAGAAAGGGCGACAGGTGATCGAACCGTTGCACGTCACGGAGACGCGGACGGCATACGACACGGTGGCCGCCGACGACGCGCGGCTGCTCGTGGACGAGCTCGCACGCAGCCCGCTCGACCGGGCCCTGCTGGGGCACTTCGCCGAGCTCGTCGACCTCGAGGGCGGCGGCCCGGTCGTCGACGTCGGCTGCGGCCCGGGCCGGATCACCGGGCACCTGAAGACCCTCGGTCTCGACGTCACCGGCGTCGACCTCTCGCCGGGGATGGTCGCCGAGGCGCAGCGCCGCTACCCCGAGATCACCTTCCGCACCGGCAGCCTGGCTGCACTGGACCTCGCCGACGCCTCGGTGGCTGGGGTCGTCGCGTGGTACTCCGTCATCCACACCCCGCCCACGTTGCTGTCGGAGGTCTTTTCCGAGCTGCACCGCGTCATCCGGCCGAACGGGCTGCTGCTGCTGGCTTTCCAGGCGGGTGGCTTCTCCGTGCGACACGAGCAGGCCTACGGGCACGCAGTGACCTTCGAGGCGCACCGGCACGATCCGGACGGCGTGACCGGCCAGCTCGCGGATGCCGGCTTCCGGGTCACCGTCCGCACCGAGCGCGCAGCGCAGGACTACGAGGAGATGCCGCAGGCCTTCCTCCTCGCCCGGCGGACAGGGACGGACAGCGACGCCAGCGACCCAGCCCAGATGGCGCTCCGCGAGCGCTCGGTTTGAGCGACTACGCGGGAGTCGGCATGCGGGTCACTGACGTAAGACGTTCAGACCTGCGAGGCCGCTCCTGCCGTGTCACCGGTGGGAGACCACGTCAGTGCTGCGCCCCACGCAGCACTGACGCAGGCCGCGCCGGACCATGCACGCCAGGGGCCCAGGCCAGGTCATTCGTCGAGCTCCAGGACGCACGCGGTGCCGATGTTGACGAAGCCCACCCGGCGGTAGAGGTCGGCCGCCGCATCCGACCCCGCTGACAGGAAGACGAGCTCCACACCCCGCCTCAGCACCCATCGCTAAGGACAGGTGTGGCTCCGCCGGGTGCAGGGTCCGGGCGCGAGGGTCCACGACACTTCGACGTCGGAAGGCATGACCAGTCGGCGGCCACCGCGAGCGACCGATTTCTGCAGGCTCAGCGCCGCCCGCGGCGGGTTCGGAGGTAGTCGGCCACGACGTACTCGCCGAGCCGCGAGATGTCGGGCGTGAAGACGCGCCCGCCGGCCCGTCGCGCGACCGCGTCGACGAACCGTGCGAGCCCTGGGTCGTCGCCCAGCATGAAGACGTTGAGCTGGGCACCGGAGCGCCGCAGCTCGTCGACCTGCGAGACCGTCGCACGCACGGTCTCCTGGGTCGCCGGCCAGTGGAACGTCGGCCGCCCGTCGGTCCCGAGGTGGGCCGTCGGCTCGCCGTCCGTCACGACGAGCACGACCGGCTCGGCCTCCGGGTGACGTCGCAGGTGCCGCGACGCGAGCATCAGCGCATACTGGAGGTTCGTGCCCTGCACCCACTCCGGCTCGGCCTCGGCGAGCTCGGTCGGGGTCAGCCTTCGAGCCGCGAGGTTGAAACCGATGATCTGCAGCGCGTCGTGCCGGAACCGGGTCTGCACGAGGTGCGAGAGCGCGAGCGCAGTCTGCTTCATCGGGCCCCACCGCCCCTCCTGCAGCATCGAGAACGACATGTCGACGCACAGCGCGACCGCCGCCACCGAGCGTCGCTCGGTCTCGGCCACCTCGAAGTCCTCGACGAGCAGCTCCACCCCGCCCGTCGGGTGCACACCTCCACCACCCCGGGCGCGTCGCTGGAGGGCGTTCGACACCGTCCGGACCGTGTCGATGGGCAGCTCGTCGCCGAACTCCCACTGCCGGCTCAGCCCGGTCAGCTCGTCGGCCTGGCCCGCGGCGCGGTCGTCGTGGTCCCCGCGTCCGGCGGCCTCGACCCGCTCGAAGACCCGCTTGAGTGCCGTCTCCCCGAGCCGTCGCACGGCGCGAGGGGTGAGTCGCAGCCCGTCGTCACCACGCGAGACGTAGCCCTGGCGCTCGAGCTCACGCTCGAGCTGGCGCAGCGCCTCCATGTCCCGGGCGGCGTCAGCGCCGAGGTACTGCTCGAGCCGTTCGACGTCGACGTCGTCGAGGGTCGCGCCGAAGTAGCCCTGTCCGAGCTGCTCGCCGAGCTGCTCGAGGTCGGCCAGCTCCGCCACCGCGCCGACCGCGTCGCCGTAGCCCATCGGCTCGCCGCCCTGGCCCTGCTGCACGGGACTGCGACGGTCGAGCCCGGGCCGCAACGCCTGGAGGTTGTCGGCGAGCTGCGCCATCTGCGAGGCGAGGTCGGGGTCGCCGAGGGCGTCGGACATGAGCTGGCCGAGCTGCTCACGCTGCTCGGGAGTCAGGGACGCCATGAGGCGCTCCGCCGCGGCCTGTCGGCGGGCCAGGGCGTCGATGAGCTCGTCGACGTTCTCGGGCCGCTCGGGGAAGAGGTCGCCGTGCTTGTCCATGAAGTCGCGGAACTGGTCCTCGGTGTCCTCGCCGCGGGCGTGCGCGGCGAGGAGCCGGTTGAGGTCGGCGAGCATGTCCTTGACCGCCTGCATCGCCTGCGGGTCGTTGCCCGACAGGGCCTGCTTGAGCCCCTCGAACTGCGCCCCGACGACCTCACGCTGGAGCATCTGCTGGATCTGCTCGTACGTGGCGCGCGCCTCGGGCGAGTGCCATTCGTAGTCCCCGAGCGCCCGCACGGCGCCGGCGACGTCGTCGGGGATCGTCGCGAGGTCCATCTCGGCCAGTCGGGCGTCGTCGCCGGACTCTCCAGCGAGAGTGTCACGCTCCTCGGCAAGCGCCTGGTCGAGCATCGCCCGCACCTGGTCGAGGGTGCCAGCGAGGTCACCCCGCCGGCGGGCGGCCTCCCGCAGACGGCGGACGCGGTCGGCGAGGTCGTCGAGACCGCGGCGACCATCCATGCCGCGGCGCATCAGCTCGCGCAGGGCCTCGCGCAGCGAGCCGCCGGACAGGACGTCCTGCCCGACCTCGTCGAGGGCCGAGCGCACGTCGAAGGGTGGCGCGAGCGGGTCGGGACCGCCATGCCACGGCGTGTAGCGGAACCGTCCGTGCACGTCACCGCCCTCGCCCGGGCGCCGCGGTGTCATCGGCACGACCTAGGCCCCGTAGACGGTGCGACCGGCGACGGAGTCCTTGTCGATGCGGCGCGTCAGGTGCAGCCCCTCGAGGACGAACTCGATCGCGGCCGCGACCTGACCCGGGGTCGCGWCGTCGCCGTGGCCGAGCCGGTCGAGCACCTTCGACAGCCCCGAGACCGGGCCCACCTGGGCGAGCAGGTCGGCACCCGGCACGAGCTCACCCGTCTCGACGACGGCGCCCTCGGCGAAGAGGTTGGTGAAGCCGGTGAGGTCGAGGCCGGACAGCCGCGAGCGGTAGGTCTCGGCCACGGCGAGGCGCAGCAGGTGCGTCAGCACGTCGCGCTCACGCCCCTCCTCCCCCATCTCGAACTCGACCTTGCCGAGGAGGGTGGGCACGACGGTGGGGACGTCGCAGACGCGCGCGACGGCATACGCCTCCCCCGAGCGGGCAGCGCGCCGCAGCGCGGAGCCGGCGACGCCCTCGGCCCCGGCGATGGCGAACCGCGCCGAGACCCCGGACCGCTGGTCGACCGCGGAGGACTCCCGCAGCCCGCGGGTGAACCGCGCGATGACCTCGAGGAGGTGCTCCGGCACGTCGGCGACGAGCGCGGACTCCTGCGCGATGAGGGCGACCTCGTCGCTGACCTCGGTCGGGTAGTGCGTGCGGATCTCGGCGCCGAAGCGGTCCTTGAGCGGGGTGATGATGCGGCCGCGGTTGGTGTAGTCCTCGGGGTTGGCCGTGGCGACGAGCAGCAGGTCGAGCGGCAGGCGCAACGAGTAGCCGCGGATCTGGATGTCGCGCTCCTCGAGCACGTTGAAGAGGGCGACCTGGATGCGCTCGGCGAGGTCGGGCAGCTCGTTGAGGCCGAAGATGCCGCGGTTGCTGCGCGGCACGAGGCCGTAGTGCACCGTCTCGGGGTCGCCGAGCGTGCGGCCCTGCGCCACCTTGACCGGGTCGACGTCGCCGACGAGGTCACCGACGCTCGTGTCAGGCGTCGCGAGCTTCTCGGTGTAGCGCTCGCTGCGGTGGCGCCACGCGACCGGCAGGTCCTCACCGAGCTCGGCGGTCATCCGGCGGCAGCGCACGCATGAGGGCTGGTGCGGGTCGTCGCCGATCTCGCAGCCCTCGACGACAGGGCTCCACTCGTCGAGCAGCCCCGCGAGCGTGCGCATGAGCCGGGTCTTGCCCTGGCCGCGCTCGCCGAGCAGCACGAGGTCGTGCCCGGCGAGCAGCGCCGTCTCGAGCTCGGGCAGCACGGTCTCCTCGAAACCGACCATCCCGGGGAACGCGTCCTCGCCGGCCCGCAGCCGGGCCAGCAGGTTCTCGCGGATCTCGCTCTTGACGCTGCGGTGGACGTGGCCGGAGGCACGCAGCTCGCCGAGGGTCGTGGCACCGGTGTCGGGGTGGGTCATTGCTTCACGCTACGTCCGACTCCCGACACTGTCGAAGGGTGCGTATGCCGTCGTGCCGGGTCGTCTCCCACCCTGTTCCGACGCCGACCCCGACCTCCCCTTCCGGATGGGGTTGGGTGGGGCCATGGACCAGGACGCGCAGCGACGGATCCGTGAGCTGGCCGAGGAGCTGTCCGCGGGGCTCTCGAGCGCCGCCGATGACGRGGTGAGGACCGCGGTGGCCGTCAGCGTCGCGGCTCTGCGCCGCCTCGCGGACCTCCTCGATCGAGCGCCCGACGCCGGCGCGATGGCCCACAGGCCCGCGCCCGTGGAGGTCGTCGTGCCGGTGCTCGGCGTCGACGGCTGCTCCGCCGGCTGGGTCGGGGCGCTGCTCGAGCCCGGCGCACCGCGGCCGCGCATCGTCGTGGCACCGACGATCGCCGACCTCGTAGCCATGGTGCGCGAGTCCACCGGCATCCGTGTCGTCGGCATCGACATCCCCATCGGTCTGCCCGACAACACGATCCGCAAGGCCGACGTCCTCGCTCGCCGAGCACTCCCCGGCAAGGCGCCGTCGGTCTTCTCGACGCTGACCCGCTCGGCCTATGCCGCGGCCACGCGTCTCGAGGCCGACACCGTCAACCGTGGGCTCGTGGGCCAGGGCGTCGGCGCGCAGGCTTTCGCGTTGCGCGACAAGATCGTCGCGGTCGACGCCTGGCTGCGCACCCGGCCGACGGTCACCGTCCTGGAGATCCACCCCGAGCTGTCCTTCGCGGCCATGACGGGTGCCCCGATCCTCGCGAGCAAGAAGACCGACGACGGCCGCGACCGGCGCCTCGAGGCCCTCGCTGCCGCGGGCATAGCCCGCCCCTCCGTCCTCCACGGCCAGGGGTATGCCGCTGACGACGTCCTCGACGCCTGTGCCGTGGCTTGGTCGGCCGCCCGCCACACCACGGGTCTGGCCCGGTCGCTCCCCGATCCGCCGGAAGTCTTCTCCGACGGCCTCCCGGCGGCGATCTGGGCCTGACCGACCCCAGCTCAGCCGGTGACGGCGACCCGGAGGGCTCCGGCGGTCGCGTCCCAGCCGGGCTGGGTCGGGTGGACGAACTCGGCGGTGTCGCGGCCGGGCGAGCCGACCGGCACGAGCCACGCCCTGGAGTTGTCGGCGACGACGTGCGGGTCGAGCCCGTGGACGCGGCCGCCGCCCCAGGCCGCCTTGACGGTGTCGACGAAGTGGTAGTTGTCGGCGCCCGGCTCAGCATTGAGCTCGGCGATGCCGCGTGCCTGCAGGTCGTCCCCGAGCCGCTGGAGGTTGTTGAGAGCAGTGCCCGCGTCATAGACGGGTGCGACCTCGGGGATGCCGTAGCTCTCGGTGTTGATGAGGAACGGGTAGCTGAGCAGGTAGACCTGCGCGTGGCCGCCCGACTTCTGCTCGACGGCGCGCAGGGCGTCCTTCGTGCTCTCGACCATCTGGGGCGCCTTGGCCGTGGCGGCGTCCAGTGCCTGCTTGCAGCTCGACGGATCCCGCAGGGTCAGGCAGTCGACGACGATGGTCGAGAAGCCGATGTCGTTGCCGCCGATGGTGACGAAGACGTAGTCCGTGTCGGGTGTGACCGCGTCGATCTGCGGACGGGTCTTGAGCTGGCACGAGACGGTGCCCGTGTAGAGGCCGTTGACGCCCGCGCCCGCGACGAACGTGTAGGTGTAGGAGAAGTCGGGCTGCGCCGGCACGCCGCAGAGCCGCTCGGTCTGGGCACGCCGCAGCCACTCGCTCCGCTGGTCGGGGTAGCGGGTCGGGTCGATCGAGTAGGTCGCCGTCTTGGTGAAGGCGTTGCCCAGGTCACGGGGGTGGAGGATGTCGGCGACGACGCCGCCGCTGCACGCTACGTCGGTGTAGGTCGCGCCGATCGACGTCGCGACCTGCGTGCCGTAGTTGACCGGCGAGCGGTAGCAGTCGCGCTCCTCGTAGGTGCCCGTACCGTTGCCGGCCGAGTAGGAGTCGCCGAGCTGGACGACGTGGGGCGGCGTCGTCGCCGAGGCGGCCGGGGCACCGGACGTCAGCGCCGCTGTCGCGCCGAGGGCCGCGACGAGTGCGACGGCGGCGTGCACCAGCCGGTGGGTGCGGATGGTGCGGCGGGAACGGGGCACGGTGGGACTCCTTCGTCCGGTGTCGGTCTCCGAGGACAACGACGCCGTCACCGAGGAGGTCACGCACCGGCGTCGCTCACAGGGGCTTCGGCCTTTCGTCGGAGGTGGTCCTGCTCGGGAATGCTCGTCGTCAGGCGCGACGCGAGCAGGTAGCTGTCACGAGCCTTTTCGGTCTCGCCCGCCAGCTCGAGAAGATGGGCCCGAACGGCGTGCAGCCGGTGGTGGCGGGCGAGTCGCTTGTCCTGCTCGAGGTCGTCCAGGACGGCGAGGCCGGCAGCCGGACCCTCGACCATGGCGAGGGCGACCGCGCGGTTGAGCGTCACGACGGGTCCGGGCGAGAGCTGCTCGAGCAGCCCGTAGAGCGCGAGCACCTGCTCCCAGTCGGTCTCCGCCGCCGAGGGGGACTCGTCGTGGACGGCCGCGATCGCGGCCTGCACCTGGTAGGGCCCCAGCCGCGTCCGGGACAGGGCGTCGGTCACGAGGGCGACGCCCTCGCTGATGTATGCCGTGTCCCAGAGTGAGCGGTCCTGCTCGGCGAGCGGCACGAGCTCACCGGCGGCGTTCGTGCGGGCCGGGCGCCGCGCCTCGGTGAGGAGCATCAGGGCGAGCAGTCCGGCCACCTCGCCGTCGTCGGGCAGGAGCTTGCGGACCTGGCGAGTGAGCCGGATCGCCTCTGCGGTCAGGTCGACCCGGTGGAGGGCGTCACCGGTGCTCGCCGTGTGCCCCTCGGTGAAGACGAGGTAGAGGACGTGGAGGACCTCCCGCAGCCGATCGGGCACGTCGTCGGGGGCCGGCATCCGGAACTCGGCGCCGGAGTCCCGGATCTGCTTCTTGGCGCGGCTGATCCGCTGGGCCATCGTCGACTCCGGCACGAGGAACGCGTGCGCGATCTGTGCGGTCGTCAGGCCCCCGACCGCCCTGAGAGTCAGGGCGATCCGCGCTGGCGGGGTGAGCGTCGGGTGGCAGCAGAGGAGGAGCAGCGTCAGGGTGTCGTCGTGGTCGGGCGGCCCCACGGCATACGGCGGCGGAGCGACGAGCGTGTCCGCGGGTGCCCGGGTCGCGTCGGCGAGCTCACGGCGCGCCCGCCCCTCGTCGCTGCGCAGCCCGTCGATGAGGCGCCGCGAGCCGACGCGGATGAGCCATGCCTTGGGATCGTCGGGCACACCCTCCTCGGGCCACTGGGCGGCAGCCGCGAACAGCGCCTCCTGTGCCGCGTCCTCGGCGCGGTCGAAGTCGCGGTATCGGCGCACGAGCGCACCGATGACCTGCGGCGTCACGCTGCGCCACAGGTCGTCGGTGACGACGGATCCGCCCATGCGACAAACCTTCTCAGAGGTCCTCGGTCGAGCTGCCCATGAGCGGCCGCACCTCGACGGCGGCGAACCGGGCGTCGGGGAAACGCCCTGCGATCTCCTCGGCGCGCTCCGGCGTCGCGCAGCAGCCCCGCGCGGCCGTCGTCGGACATGGCGGCGGCCTCGGGCGTCCGCAGGAAGATGGGGTGCCCCCACGTCTGCGGGCTGCTCCGGATCATGAGCAGGTACTTCACATCGACTCCTTCGTCGTGGCGCCGTGGTCCCGACCCTGCCACACCGCCGCCCCCTGTCGCCCGCCATCGCCACCTCTCACCCCGCGATACGGTCGCTGCGTGTCCGCCGGCCGCACGCCCGCTCATCCCCCGACCGCCCTCGACGAACGTGCCGGCGAGGCCGAGCGGTCCGTGACGGCGCTCTTCGCCGGCTCCCTCGGTGGTATGCCGCGAACGCACCTCGCACGCATCGTGCACCCCTGGCCCGCCGGTCCAAGGACGCTCGGGGGCCTGCTCGGGACGTGGCACTACTGGTGGCAGGCGCACTATCTCGACGCGATCGTCGACGCCGGCCTCCGGTCCCTGCGGACCGGTGACCCCGGAGGCGCCGACCGGCATGCCGTGCAGGGGGACCGGCTGCTCCAGACGATCCGGCTGCGCAATCGGGTCCGCTGGGTCAACGCCTTCTACGACGACATGGCCTGGCTCGCCCTCGCCTCGGGTCGGCTCGAGGACCTGCACGACGAGCTCGGGCGCACGGCGCGGCGCCGACGCCTCCGCTCGGCGGGCCGCCACCTCACGGCGCAGCTCCGCTCGGCCCACACGGACGACCTCGGCGGCGGCCTCTTCTGGAGCCGCGTCCGCGACTTCAAGAACAGCCCCGCGACCGGGCCGGCCGCCCTGCACCTGGCCCGTCTCGGGGAGACCGACGAGGCACGCCGGCTCGTCGACTGGCTCTACGCACGACTCTGGTCGCCGGAGAGCGGACTCGTGCTGGACGGCATACGGCTGCGCGGCGGCGAGGAGGTCCTCGTGCCGGACGTGTGGTCCTACAACCAGGGCACGGTGCTGGCCGCGCTCGTGACGCTCGGCGACCGTGAGAGCCTCGCCCGCGCGGCCGCGCTCGTCGCCGCGGTCGACGCCCGCCTGACCGTCGAGGTCGACGGCGCGCGGGTGCTGCGGACGCACGGCGGCGGTGACGGCGGGTTGTTCACCGGCATCCTCGTGCGTCACCTCGCGCTGGCCGCAGCTCCGGGCTCGGGGCTCGCCGAGGAGGCGCGGACCACCGCGCGACGGCTCGTCGTCGACACGGCCGAGGCACTGTGGTGCGGACGCGGCAGCCTGACCGTCGCGGAGCGGCGGGACCCCTCGGTCTTCCCACTCGAGCCGGGTGGGACCGCCCCGCAGCCGCCGCTCGAGCTGTCGCCGCAGCTGCAGGCCTGGACCGTCCTCGAGGCCGCCGCCGCTCTCGGCTGAGCAGACCTGGGAGCGGACTGGGCATTCCGTCGCCTGCGGGTGACACTCGAGTGGTGCGCACCGTCCGATCCGTCGCCGCCGGCCTGGCCGCGAGCCTGTTGCTGGGCGCTTGCACGAGTAGCGGACCCACCGACGACCGCGGCAACGGCAACGGCAACGGCAACGGCAACGGCAACGGCAACGGCAACGGCAACGGCACCACGGGACCACGCCCCACGGCATACGCCAGCACCAGCGCGCCGACGACCGGCACCCCCAGCCCCACTCCCTCGTCGAGTGCTCAGAAGCCGGCGCCCGACCGGGCGTCCATCGAGGCGCTCATCGCGACCCGCTACGAGGGCGGCAACCTCAGGCTCGGGCGCGAGGGCGGCAGCACGGACGCGTACCGGCAGTACTTCGTGACCTACGAGAGCAACGGTCTGACGATCTCGGGGCGCATCAACATCCCGCGCGGCGCGGGGCCCTTCCCGGCCGTCGTCCTCGCGCACGGCTACGTCGACCCGGCGGACTACACGAACGGCGAGACGATGCTCCGCGAGCGCGACCACCTCGCGCGTCATGGCTACGTGACGCTGCACATCGACTATCGCAACCATGCGCAGTCCGACAAGGACCCGACCAACGACGCGAACCTTCGCGCGGGCTACACCGTCGATGCCATCAACGCGGGACTCGCGCTCAAGCAGGCCAGGTTCGTCGATCCCAGACGGCTCGCCCTCATCGGCCGCTCGATGGGCGGCGGGGTGGTCTACACCGCCCTGGTCGTGCGCCCGGGGCTTTTCCGCGCCGCCGTGGCCTATGCGCCGGTGAGCTCGGACAGCATCGACAACTTCGACAAGTGGGTCCGCCACGACGCGTCTCGATCAGGCGCGGCGCGTGCCGTCGTCGCGCGGCGCGGCACCCCGGAGGCCAACCCGGCAGGATGGGCGGCAACGAGCCCCCGCACCTACTTCGGCCGCATCACCGAGCCGCTCCTCATCCACCACGGCACGGCCGACGAGGACTGTCCGCTGGCGTGGTCGCAGGAGTCGGTGGCAGCCCTCCGGGCCAAGCACAGGTCGGTCGACCTGGAGGTCTATCCCGGCGGACACCACACGCTGACCTCACCTCAGTGGGACACCTCGATCCAGCGCACCGAGGCCTTCCTCGCCCGCTACCTCAGGTGAGGTCGAGCAGCCGGGCACCGTTGTGCCACAAAACGGCTCGCATCCAGTCGTCTCCGAGCCCCAGACGCGTCAGCGCGTCGAGCTGGTGGGCGTAGGGGTAGGGGATGCTCGGGAAGTCCGACCCCAGCACGACCCGCTCGCGCAAGGCCCCGAGACGCCCCACGTAGCCGTCGGGGAAGGGCGCGAACTGGTTCGTGAAGTCGGTGCCGCTCATCGTCGTGTCCAGGTGCACGCCCGCGAACTCGTCTGCGAGGTCGGCGAACTCGTGATACTCCGGCATCCCGAGGTGGGCGACGACAAGGACGAGGTCCGGGTGGCGGCGGAGCACCTCGCGCACCGCCTGCGGCCCGGTGTGGGTGCCGCGGATGGGCGCCGAGCCGGCGTGGAGCACGACGGGCACCTGCGCCGCCTCGAGCCGGGTCCACGCGATGTCGAGGCGCGCGTCGTCGGGGGTGAAGTCACCCACCTGCACGTGCATCTTGAACAGGCGCGCCCCGTCGTCGAGCCTCCTGGCGACCTCGTCACCGACGCCGGGCTCGGGGTAGAAGGTCGCGCAGTGCACGGCGTCGGGCACTCGTCGGGCGAAGTCGGCACACCAGTCGTTGAGCCACCCCGCCATGCCGGGCTTGTGCGGGTAGACGAGAGCCGGAACCGCCCGCAGCCCCAAGGCCCGCAGCGTCTCGAGCCGGCACTCCTCGCCGAGGCGGTAGGTGATCGGCCACGGCAGCCCATAGTGCTGCTCGGCCCCGTCGAAGTAGGCCCACACCTTGCGCTGCATCGGATCCGGCATGAAGTGGACGTGCACGTCGGCCAGCCCGGGGAGCCCGAGCGAGGCGACGTATGCCGGCACGTCGGCATCCGTCGCCGGCCCGGGCGTCGCCGGCGGCTTCGGCGTCGTCGGCGGCGTCCTCAACGAGCGAGCGCGCCCATCGGGTCCCAGGCGGGGAGCACGATCGGGTCCTGGCGCAGCGTCTCCTGCATCTCCGCGGGGAGGGCGTCGCGGCGCACGGCAACCTCGAAGACGAACTCGGCGAACCACGAGTCGTTCATCGTCATGAACCCCTTGTCACCCTTCTCGGTGCCCCAGCTGTTCTCGACGCGCCACCGGCGGGGCACCTCATCGACGAGGTCGACGCCGGTGAAGAGCATCGCATGCGTCATCATCGACTCGTGGTGCAGCAGCCGGTCCGCCTTGCCGAGGCTCGGCTGGGTGCCGTAGATCGAGGCGTGGTCGTAGAGGCCGGCGTCCCAGAGACCGAGGTCGGCATTGGACATCTGACCGGTGTCGCACCCGAACCACACCGGTTCACCGCCGGCAATCGCCTGCGCGGCAAGCGTTTTCATGAGGTCTGACTCGACGTTGAGGTAGGTGACAGGGGGCGCGCCGACGACGTTGCCGAGGTGCTCGACCGTGAAGGTCCGGCCGTAGGGGCTGCTCGCGCGCGGGTCGTTGACGAGACACACGTAGTCCTCGAGCGGGACGGTGACGTAGCGCTCCGCGAACTCGAGCGGCGTCATCGCGCCGTCGCGGTGGAAGCCGCCGTCGGTGTCCTTCCACTGCCAGACGAACGACTCCGGCGGCGTGCCGAGGTGGATGCAGAGTAGACGGTGGATCGAGGCGAGTACCTGCTCCTTGACGTCCTGGAGGTCCTCGGCGGCGGCGCCGTCCGCAGCGCGCGCCCGCAGGTCACGCGCCGCCTGGCGCAGGATCGTGCTGAGGTCACGGTTCATCACACGGGTGTTGCTCGAGCTCCTCGTCTCGGGCATCGCGACCTTCGGCACGAGTCCGTGCTTGACGACGAGCGCGACGAACATGTTCCACTGGCCGCCGTCCTCGGCGGGAGTGGCGAGCAGGTGCGCGACAGTACGGTCGTCGACGTCCCGGTCGGCTGTCGCGATGATCGACTCGAGCCAGTGGTTCGCCTTCTCGAACTTGTCCCAGAAGAGGAGGTGGTTCTGCGAGAACTCGAAGTCCTTGACCGCCAGCTTCTCCCGCGCGCCCGCACGGAGCAGGTTGGTGCCGGCGAAGAGCCAGCAGCGGCCGCTCTTCTCCTGCGACGTCGCGCTCCAGTCGTCGAGCAGGTGCGACACCGAGTGGTCGATGCTCGTGACGACCCGGCGGTCGAGGGCGATGTCGTCGACCGAGGTCGTGGTGACGGCGTTCTGCAGCATCCGGGCGGTGGGGTCGGCCTCGAACGCCTTCGTGAGGCGCTCGACGAGGTCGGGGGCGAGGTCGTGCGGCATGGGCCACTCCTTCGTGGACAGGGGATGTTCGCATCGTATGCCGGGCCGATCCCGTGCGAGGCCCCCCGGACCCCTCGCTTGCACCACGACACGACCACCACTACCACCACGACCACGACGAGTGGCGGCGGGCTGCGCGTCCTGTGCGTTGGGTCGCGCAGCGACCCAGTCGTTCGCCCCGCCCGGCTGAGTCACCCAGCGACCCAACGCACAGGGCCCATTCCCGGACGGCACGGCACGGCACGCCACAAGGCCGCTGCTTCCGTCCTGGGCGAAGAGGCCTTGGCGGCGCGCCGCAGTCCGGCGAGGATCGACCCATGAGACTGCTCGTGCTCGGAGGCACCCACCACGTCGGCCGCGCGTTCGTCCAGGCCGCCGTGGCCCGCGGTGACGAGGTCACCACGGTGACACGTGGCCTGACCGGCACCGCGGTGCCGGGCGCGGAGGCCCGGCACGCCGACCGGCTCCATCCGGACGCGATGCGCGCAGTCCTGGCCAACGACGAGTGGGACGCCGTCGTCGACACCTGGTCGGCCGCACCGGTCGCGGTGCAGACGTCGTCGCGCCTGCTGAGGGGACGGGCACGGCACTACACCTACATCTCGTCGTGCTCGGTCTACACGTGGCCGATCGCACTCGGCGCCGACGAGAGCGCACCTGCCGTCAACGGCGAGCCGTCCTCCGACGACGGCTCCGACTACGCCGCCGCCAAGCGCGGCGGCGAGCTGGCGGCGCTCACCGGCTTCGACGGCGACGTCGCGATCGCCCGAGCGGGGCTGATCCTCGGCCCGTACGAGATGGTGGGCCGGATGCCGTTCTGGCTTCGCCGCATCGCCTCGGGCGGCCGCGTGCCGACGCCCGGGCCCTACGAGCGGCCGCTGCAGTACGTCGACTGCCGCGACATCGCCGAATGGGTCCTCAGCTCCCAGCCCGTCGGCACCTTCAACACCGTCAGCCGGCCAGGGCACACCACCATCGGCGAGCTGCTCGACGAGGCCCGGCGCGTGACCGACAGCGACGTCGAGCTCGTCTGGGTCGAGCCGGAGACGGTGGAGGCTGCCGGGGTCGCGCCGTGGACCGAGCTGCCGATCTGGGTACCCCCGACCGGTGAGCTTGCCGGCCTGCACTCCCTCGACACCACCGCGGCCGTGACCGCCGGGCTGCGCAGCCGGCCGATGCCCGAGACGGTTTCCGACACGTGGGCCTGGCTCCAGCGCGAAGGTCTGCCCGAGCGTCCGACCAACCGTGGCGCAGGGCCCATGGACGCCGCCGCCGAGGCCCGCCTCCTCGCCATCCACGACGCCCGCGCCCTCTGAGAGCTCTGAGCAGCGGAGGGTCAGCGGCCGCGGTTGCGGCGGCGGACGTCCTTGGGTGGCCGGCCACCGGAATACGACCGGGAGGGGTCCACGACGTAGCCCTGGCGCAGCGCCTCACGGCCGACGAGCATCCGGAAGCCCATCCGGTGGCGCTTGCTCAAGGTCACCTCCGCCGGGACCGTCCGCCCCGCGAGCGACAGGTCGAGGAGCACGACGAGGCGCCTGGTCACGTGCCCGGACGAGCTGCGCACGCTGCGGCGGTCGTGGACCCGGCACTCGACGGTGTGTCCGTCGTCGGTGGAGTCCTGCCAGGGGTGCACGGTGAAGCGCACCCACGGCTCACCGTCGCGGTCGAACTCCTCGACGTCCTCGGCGTGCAGCGACGACGTGCGCGCACCCGTGTCGATCTTGGCCTTGAGCCACGGCAGGCCGGCGCCGGGCAGGGAGACCCACTCCCTCCACCCGAGGGGAGTGCTTGAATAGGCCGGCCCAGACACCCGCCCATCTTGGCAGGACCCTGCATGAAACTCGCGATCCTCTCCCGCGCGCCGCGGGCCTACTCGACGCAGCGCCTGCGCACCGCAGCGCTCGACCGCGGGCACCAGGTGCGGGTGCTCAACACGCTCCGTTTCGCCATCGACCTCTCGGGGCCGGAGCCGGACCTGCAGTTCCGCGGCCGACCGCTGTCCGACTACGACGCCATCCTGCCGCGCATCGGCAGCTCGATCACGTACTTCGGCACGGCCGTCGTCCGGCAGTTCGAGCAGATGGACGTCTACACGCCCAACACCGCCAACGGCATCGCCAACGCCCGGGACAAGCTCCGGGCCGCGCAGATCCTCTCGCGCCACCAGATCGGCATGCCGGCAACGACGTTCGTGCGCAACCGCGCCGACGTCATGCCGGCCATCGAGCGTGTCGGCGGCGCGCCCGTCGTCATCAAGCTGCTCGAAGGCACTCAGGGCATCGGCGTCATCCTCGCGCCCGACATCAAGATCGCCGAGGCGATCATCGAGACGCTGCACAGCACGAACCAGAACGTCCTCATCCAGAGCTTCATCAGCGAGAGCCGGGGCCGCGACATCCGCGCCCTCGTCGTCGGCGACCGCGTCGTCGCCGCGATGCGCCGCCGCGCCAAGGGCGAGGAGTTCCGCTCCAACGTGCACCGCGGCGGCACCGTCGAGCCGGTCGAGCTGACGCCGGAGTACGAGCAGGCCGCCGTCCGCTCGGCGCAGATCATGGGCCTGCGTGTCGCCGGCGTCGACATGCTCGAGGGCAACGAGGGCCCGCTCGTCATGGAGGTCAACTCCTCCCCGGGGCTCGAGGGCATCGAGAGCGCGACGAACCTCGACGTGGCCGGCGCGATCATCGACCACATCGCCGGCCAGGTCGCCTTCCCCGAGATCGACGTGCGGCAGCGCCTCACGGTGTCAACGGGATACGGCGTCGCCGAGCTCGTCGTCCATGCCGGCGCTGACATCATCGGCAAGACGATCGGCGACTCCGGTCTCGAGGAGCGCGACCTCCAGGTGCTGACCCTGCACCGCGGCGCCAGCGTCATCCCGAACCCGCGCCGCCGCGTCGTGCTCGAGGCCGAGGACCGGCTGCTGTGCTTCGGCCGCCTCGAGGAGATGCGCTCGATGATCCCCGAGCGCCGGCGCCGGCGCGCCAAGGTGCGCAAGCTGCCCACCGACTTGATCCACACCGTCGCCTGACGGCGCGGCTGCCAGCTAGTGCGAGCCGTTCGCGTGCTTGCGGCGCATGATCTCGGCGCGCAGCCGCGCGACCTCGGCATCAGCGGCAGCGACTCGGGCGTCGGCCTGTGACACGGCTTCGTGAACGGTGACCGGACCGGTGTCGTGGCTCTCGCCCCGGTTGCTGTCGCGGGTGCGGTCGGCGTCGGTGACGGGGCCGGCGTCGTGTCCCCTGTCGGGCGCGCTGTGCATCTGGTCCATCTCCGACTTGAAGATGCGGGCCGAGCGCCCGAGGCTGCGCGCCATGTCGGGCATGCGCTTCCAGCCGAAGAGGAGCACGACGGCGAGCGCGACGATGGCGAGCTCCGGCCATCCGAGATCAGCCACGGGAACCTCCTGACGAGCGGCGGGACCGGCCACTGCCGGCACCCGCACGCGCATGGTGATGGGCCAGCGTAGGAGCCTCGGATGGGAACCAGCCGGGAGCCTGCTGTGACCTCCCCGGCGTGGCGGTCAGGGCGACGCAACGACCCCCTCGACGGACCGGGCCGCGAGGGCGTCGAGGTCGCGCTCCGCATAGATCCGGTGGTGCCACTCCTCGCTGAGGACGATGCGCAGCACCCGGCTCACGGCATACGACTCGGGCTCGGGGTAGCCCGGCTCGAGGACGGGCGCGGTCTCGTCGGCGAGGCGCTCGTCGGTGAGACGGTCGACGACGCGGCGCACGGTGGCCATCCGGTCGGCGCGCAATGCCAGCACCTCGTCGAGCGACGGACGGGCCTCCCGGTCACGAGGCACGGGCGGGCTGTCTGGCATGTCGTCGTGAGGCAGGTCGAGCGCGTCCCACGGCTCGGGGTCACCGAGGAGCGCCCGGCGTACCCAGGCGTCGGTGGCGAAGACGAGATGGCGCAGCGTCTCGATGAACGACCACTCCCCGTCGACCCGCTCGTGCAGCTGGTCGGGCGGGAAGGTGCGGGCGCGCTCGACGGTGCCGGCCCAGCGCCGCTGGACGACGTCCCACGCCTCGCGGTAGCCGGCGGCGTCGGTCGGGCGCATCTTCGGCCGGTCGGGGTCGCGCCGGTCGAGCTCGGCCTCGATCAGCGGGGCGACGTCGACGCCGTTGATGYGGACGTTCTCGACGTCGCCGGTGATGTCGACGTCCTCCAGCCAGACGTCCCGGGCCCGCAGGCCGCGGRGGTCGACCAGGCGGAGCGAGGCGCCGCGCAGGTCGACGTCGTGGAGCCGGGCCCCGTCGAGGTAGACGTCCTCGAAGCTCGCCCCCGTCATCCGGACCCGCTCGAAGCGGACCCCCGTCCGGTCCTCATGGCGCGCGTCGCTCATCACGGTCCCCTTCCGTCAGAGGCGGAGCCGCCCCGGCCGTCTTCGCGGTCAGCACTGTCGTCGCCGCATCGGCAGAGTAGGGGCGATCCCGGACGTTCGACGTCCTCGGAGCGCGGCAGCCTGGCGAGTCGCCTCAGGGCCCGATGACGATCTCGGACTCACGGGGCATCCAGGCCTCGCCCCCCTCGGCGCGCCGGAAGAGCATCGGGAGGCCCCGCGCCCACGACCAGTCCACCGAGTCGGTCACCTGGACGTGGATGTGCGGCTGGGTGCTGTTGCCGGAGTTGCCACACGCGCCCAGCACGTCACCCGCAGCCACGGTCTCGCCGGGGACGACCCCGACCGAGCCCTGCCGAAGGTGCGCAACGAGGACGAAGGGTCCGGCCGGCCCGAGGGCGACCACGACATGGTTGCCGGCGACCGCGCGCGGACCGCCGCGGACGCGCCCGCGCTGGCCCACGGCATACGCCACAAGGGCGAGCTGCGAGCGGCGCGCCACGTGGTCGACCTCCCCGTCGTGAGCGATGACCACGCGACCGGCGGCCGGCGCGAGCACCGGCTGGTCGAAGCCGTGGAAGAGCTCCGGCGTCTCCACCGACAACGCGGTGCGCCACGTCCGCGGCGCGGGTAGACCCCGCCCGTCGACGGCGACGAAGTCGATGGCGTACGTCGTGCCGAAGAGGTGTGTCCCGTGGCTGGGCACTCGCCTGGCCGGGCTGTTGCGTGCCAGCCAGCTCCCGCGGAAAGGCAGGTCGAGCACCACCGGAGCGCGGCCGCCGCCGAGGTCGTCACGGGTCATGACCCAACTCTGCCCGCGCCCGGGCGCGGTGGTCGTCAGCGGATGCTGGTCGCGGCGTGCCCGGGCGCAGGGGGCGCAGGGGGTGCGGCGGGGGACGCGAGGCCGTCCGCCACGGCCACGACGAAGCCGCCGAGCACGAAGGCGGCGATGGCGGCCGCGAGCGCCGCGGTCGGGAGCACGGGGATGAAGCGCCGGACGCCGGTGACCGGTCCGGTCGCGCCGTGGTGCTCATGGGTCAGGGCGTGCCCCTTGCCGCGGGCGAGCAGGTAGCGGTTCACCGGGTAGGCCGCGAAGAAGGCCGCGATGAGCGAGATCGACATGCCGACCCAGAACACCGCATTGACCAGACCGGCATTCATGGCGCCGGGGATGACGGCCATGACGAGGTTGTCGACGGCCTCCATCGTGAGGATCGAGACGGTGTCGGCGGCCAGGACGAGCCGCAGCGCTGCACCGAGGGCCAGGCCGCTGCGGAGCAGGGGCAGGCTCGAGAGCGTGTAGCCGAAGACGAAGGCCAGCGCGACGGACAGCGCGATCGTCGCGCCGTTGCCGAGACCGGCCGCGGTGCCGATGATCAGCCCGAGGATCTCGCCGATCGCACAGCCGGTGAGGCAGTGCAGCGTGGCGCTGGCTGCCATCGACCTCAGGCCAGAGCCGTCAAGACCCGCATGACCCGTGTGGTTCGCGTGGGTGTCCTGTTGGCTCGCGGCCTGCCCGGCCCGAAGTGCCCTGTCTGTTTCACTCATGATCTCGCCCCTTGCTCCGGCGCAGCCGCCGCGCCCGCCTGTCCTGCATACCCCCCATGGGTATGCGTTGATGGCTCGGACAACAGGTCCGCAGGGTTGGCTATTCCCAGCCATCTGACCCGCTGCGGCGAGCAGACGCCCTGACTCACGCGAGAATGCACGCCATGACCACGCCAGCCCGTGCCGACGACGTCCACGCGCTCCTCCTCACCCACGCGGACCGGGCGGTGACGGGCCCGCTCGAGGACCCGGCCGTGCTGGCGGCCGTCGTGGGGATCGAGCGGCTCGTGGTCGCCACCGGGTCGACCGACACGCGGACCCTCCGTGCGGCCCTCGCAGGCCGGCCGGTGCGCGGCTCCGACACCGGCCAGATCGCCCAGCTCGTCGCGGAGGCACGCAGCCACGTTGCCGCCGGACTCATCCGGCGCGAGTCCGGTCAGGCGGTGGACGCCGGGGTCGTCAACCCGGCCTCCGGCGGCTACGAGATCACGACCGATGCGACGCTGCTTCGCGCCGCGGTCCGGGCCGCGCAGGGGTCGATCAACGCGATGCCGTACTACGGCGCCCGCTACGGTGCGCGCGGCTCTCGGTTCGCGACGACGGACTCGGCGTGGCTCATCTCCCTCGCAGCCCTCACCGAGGACCGGGCGGTCCACCAGGTCGAGTGGCTCGCCCGCGTCC
>NZ_JBFULD010000024.1:0-24062 GCF_056400505.1 Terrabacter sp. P5_B1 | reverse complement strand
GGGCAAGACCATGCTGTGCGGGACCGAGGGCGCTCCGGCCGCGCCCGCCTGCTTCAACGGCTCGCCCTACGTGCCCATCCCGGTGGCGAGCGGCGTCGACGCCCGTCGGGCCCTGACCCTGCTGGAGCAGCCGGAGAAGTTCCCCGGCATCGGCGTCACCGCCGAGCCCGCTCGCGCCTACCCACGACCCGACGGCGCCCTCGCGTCGCACCTGCTCGGCTGGGTCGCCCGGGCCGGCGCCGACGACGTGACGCGTGGCCAGGGACGCATCGACGCGGAGGACGCCGTCGGCAGGTCGGGTCTCGAGGAGCAGTACGACTCCGTGCTGCGCGGCTCGAACGGCAGCACGGTCGTCGCCATCGACCCGCGCGGGATCGTGACGGGCACCGTCCGCTCGACCCCGTCCGTGCCCGGGCGTGACGTCGTCACCCACCTCGACGCCCGGCTGCAGGCCCGCACGGAGGCCGCCCTCGTCCGGGCCGTCGCCGCGGCCCGCGCCGACCACCTGCGCGCGGACACTGCCGCCGCGGTCGTCCTCGACGTCACCAACGGCGCCGTCGTGGCCGCCGCGAGCTACCCCTCCTACGACCCGTCCGCCTTCGCCGGCGGCATCACCGCCCCCGACCTCGCGCGCCTGACCGACGAGCGGGCCGGCACGCCGCTCCGGTCCCGGCTCACCGCCGAGACCTTCCCGCCCGCGTCGACGTTCAAGGTGATCTCGGTGCCTGCGGCCGTCAACGCCGGGGCGGACCTCACGGGGACCTTCGACTGCTCGCCGAACGTCTCGGTCGGCGGCCGCGTCTTCAACAACTACGAGTCGCGCGGCTACGGCCCCATCGACCTGCACAAGGCCCTCGTCGTCTCGTGCGACACCGTCTTCTACCGCCTCGCGTATGCCGCGTGGCTGGCGCAAGGGGGTCTCACAGCCCCCGTGACGGCCGCAGACCCCTTCGTCGCGATGGCGAAGGCCTTCGGGCTCGGCCGGCGCACCGGCGTCGACCTGCCCGGCGAGGCGGCCGGTCGCGTCCCCGACCGCGCGTGGAAGGAGCAGTACTGGCTCGCGACCCGGACGCAGACGTGCAAGCGGGCGAGCACCGGCTATCCCGAGGTCGCGCGCACCGACAAGGCTCGGGCCGACTACCTCACGCGGCTCGCGTCCGAGAACTGCTCCACGGGCTACCAGTACCGCGCCGGTGACGCCGTGAACTTCTCCATCGGGCAGGGCGACACGGCCGTGACGATCCTGCAGATGGCAGGCGTCTACGCCGCGATCGCCAACGGTGGCACGCTGTGGCAGCCGCAGGTGGCGGCCGGCTACCGGACGCCGGCCGGGGCGGCGGCGGCGATCCCGCCGAGGCGGGTCGCCACGGTGCCCCTGCGACCCGACGTGCTGGCCTATGTCCGCTCCGCCCTGGGCGACGTGACGCGCCCCGGTGGCTCGGCGGGTACGGCCTTCACGGGTTTCCCGCAGGACCGCTACCCGCTCGCCGGCAAGACGGGGACCGGCGAGGTGTTCGGCAAGCAGGCCACCGCGTGGTTCGCGGGCTACGGACCGACGACGAAGCCGAAGTACGCCGTCGTGGTCGTCGTCGGGCAGGGCGGCTCCGGCTCGAAGGTCGCGGCCCCTGCCGTGCGACAGATCTTCGATGCCATCCTTGCCCTGGGCCTCTAGCCCGCACGACCGGCACGACCGGCACGACCGGCACGATCCGCACGATCCTGCACGACTCCCGTCCGACCCGGGGCGGGACCTGACGAGAGGTGCGTCCGTGGACGACTACCTGAGGAGCGACGCCCCGGTCGTCGAGGCCCTCGACCGCGCCTGGGACCACAGCCGACTCAGCGTCCGCACCCGGTTCGAGCGGCTGCGGTCACGGATCTTCCTCATCGTCCAGTGCGCCGTGGCGGCGGGTGTCGGCTGGTGGGTCGCGACCGACGTGTTCCACCACCCGTCGCCCTTCTTCGCCCCGATCGTGGCCGTCGTCTGCCTCGGCATGTCCTACGGGCAGCGGCTGCGGAGGGTCTTCGAGGTCGCCATCGGGGTGGCGGTCGGCGTCTTCACGGCGGATGTGTTCGTGCACGTCGCGGGCAGCGGTCCGTGGCAGATCTCGGCCGTCGTCCTCGTCTCGATGGCGATCGCGACCCTCCTCGACGGCAGCCCGGTCATCGTCACCCAGTCAGCCGTGCAGGGCATCGTCATTGCGGCGCTGGTCGCGACGCCCGGCCAGGCCTTCGGTCGCTGGACCGACGCGCTCATCGGTGGCGGCGTCGCCCTGGTCGCGGCGACCGTCGTGCCCCAGGCGCCGCTGCGACGCCCCCGGGTCGCGGCCGCCGAGGCGGTGCGCAAGATCGGGGAGCTGCTCCGGCGCGCCGCGGCGAGTGCCCACGACGGGGACGTCGAGGGGGCGGCGGAAGTGCTCGCCTCGGCCCGCGGTACCGAGTCGCAGCACGCGGGTGCTCGTGCGCCGCGTCACCGTGGCGGTCGGACGCGGCGAGTCCCTGCCGCCCGGCTACGAGTCGCTCCTGCTCGAGCTCGCGGCCGCCACGGACGTCATCGGGCGGGCCCTGTCGGAGAACGCCTCGCCGGAGATCGGCCGGCCCGCACTGCTGCTCGTCGCGACGGCGACGGGGGAGGTGCCGCGCACCCCGAGCCTCGCGACCGAGACCGTCCTCGCCCAGATCCGGTCGACGATCGTGGACCTGCTCCAGGTGACCGGGCTGGACGTCGACGAGGCCATCGCCGCCCTGCCGCCCGAACGCCCCCGCGCGTCGTGACCCGCCCCCCGCCCGACGTCTCCCCGTCACCCCCGTCCGGCGACTGGGGGACGTGCGCAGGGCCGGGTCCGTGCGGACCCGGCCCTGCGGCATACGTGCTCTGACCCGTCAGGCGGACGGCGTCAGCTCGTGCGGACCAACGTCGATCTTCTCGACCTTGGGGTCGCCCGCGTCGGCGAAGTAGTCGGCGGGGATCGTCTCGTCCTTGCCCTCGGGCGCCTTGAGGGCGCGCAGGACGAGGGTCAGCACCGCGGCCACCACGACGTTGAGCGCGAAGGCCGTCACCGCGATGTAGCCGAGCTGGCCGACCACCGGCATGTTGGCCACGGACCCCGCGAAGGGCGCACCGGTCGCCTTGTTCGTCACGTTGTAGGCAGCCAGCGTGCCGTAGACCATGCCGACCGCCCAGCCGGCGAGCAGCGCCCACCGGTGGAACCACCGCGTGTAGAGGTAGAACACCAGCGCGGGGAACGTCTGGAGGATCCAGATGCCGCCGAGGAGCTGGAAGTTGATCGCGTTGCTCTTGTCGAGCGTCAGCACGAAGATCAGCGCGAACGCCTTGACGACGAGCGAGGTGAGCTTGCTGACCTTGGCCTCCTGCTGCACCGTCGCGTCGGGCTTGAGCCACGCCTTGTAGATGTTGCGCGTGAAGGTGTTGGCCGCCGCGATCGACATGATCGCCGCCGGCACGAGCGCACCGATCGCGATGGCGGCGAAGGCGACGCCGGCGAACCACGACGGGAACATGTCCTCGAACAGCTGCGGGATGACGAGCTGCCCGTTGACCTTGCCGTCGAGCCCGACCGGCTTGGTGCCGGCTGCGATCGCGACCCAGCCCAGCAGGGCCAGCAGGCCGAGCAGGAACGAGTATGCCGGCAGGATCGCGGCGTTCTTGCGGATCGTGTTGCGGCCCTTGGCCGACAGCGTCGCCGTGACCGAGTGCGGGTACATGAACAGCGCCATCGCCGACCCGAGGGCGAGGGTCGCGTAGGCCCAGTAGGCCTTCGGTCCGGGGATGAAGACGTTGGGGTTGCCCGTCGCCGCGTTGGTCGTCGTCTTCATCTTCTGCTCGGCGGAGTCGAAGACGTGCCCCCAGCCGCCGACCTTCGAGGGCAGGTAGATCACGGCGACGATGATGACGATGTAGATGAGGATGTCCTTGACGAAGGCGATGAGCGCCGGAGCGCGCAGGCCCGAGGTGTAGGTGTAGAGCGCGAGGACGAGGAACGCGACGAAGAGCGGCAGGTCCTTCGCGACCCAGTTGCCGCCACTGCCGACGCCGGCGACCTCGAGCACGGCCTGGATGCCGACGAGCTGCAGCGCGATGTAGGGCATCGTCGCGAGGAAGCCGGTGACGGCGACCGCCAGGGACAGGCCGCGCGAGCCGGACCTCCCGTGGACGAAGTCGGCCGGCGTCACGTAGCCGTGACGGTGCGAGACGGACCACAGGCGCGACATGAAGACGAAGATGATCGGGTAGAGGATGATCGTGTAGGGCACGGCGAAGAAGCCGTTGACGGCGCCGAAGGCCCACATCGCGGCGGGCACCGCGACGAACGTGTAGGCCGTGTAGAGGTCGCCGCCGAGCAGGAACCACGTCACCCAGGTGCCGAAGGAGCGCCCTCCGAGGCCCCATTCCTCCAGGCTCTCCATGCTCTCGGGGCGCCGCCAACGCGCGGCCCAGAAGCCGGCGCCGGCCACGACGACGAAGAAGAAGATGAGGACGGCGAGCGCGACGCCGTTGACGCCACCCGTGTCGGCGGCCGGTGCGATGGCGGTCATCGGGTGCCGTCCTTTCGGGACGCGTCGTCGTCGAGGAAGGCATCACCCTCGGGGTTCATCGGCACGTGCGGACGTGCCTTGAGCACGATCCGGTAGGCCGTGTAGGTGAGCACGGAGCAGATGATGACCCAGAGGAACTGGTACCAGATGAAGAAGGGGAAGCCGGCGAGACGCGGCTCGTCCTTGGCGTAGGTGCCCACGAGCATCAGGGCGACGATGGGGATGGCGAGGAGCACAGCGGCCAGGGCCAGCAGGCCCTTGTTCGCCGGCGGCGCCTGGTGGCGGTGCGGAGTGGTACTCACGCGGGTGACCTCCGTTGGTCGGGCCGGAAGAGTTCGGCCGTGCGTCGCGGAAACTTACTCCCGCCCGGGCCTCTCAGGTGGACTTCGACACAGCGAGTTGCCAAGGTCTGTCCAGATCGTGATGTGCGGACGGGCGCGTCCCGGACGTCTCGGGCGCACGGATAGGGTGTCGACATGGCTGATTTCGATGTCGTTGTCCTCGGTGCCGGTCCTGGTGGCTACGTCGCGGCGATCCGCGCGTCGCAGCTCGGCAAGAAGGTCGCCGTCGTGGAGAAGCAGTACTGGGGCGGCGTCTGCCTCAACGTCGGCTGCATCCCCAGCAAGGCGCTCCTGCGGAACGCGGAGATCGCCCACATCATCACGCACGAGAAGAAGACGTTCGGCATCGAGGGCGACGCGACGATGTCCTACGGCCCGACGCATGCGCGAAGCCGGTCCGTGGCCGACGCGAGCGCCAAGGGCGTCCACTACCTCATGAAGAAGAACAAGATCGAGGAGATCGACGGCTGGGGCACCCTCACCTCGGCGACGTCGATGGACGTCGCCCTGAACGACGGCTCGTCCCGCTCGGTCACCTTCGATGACCTCATCATCGCCACGGGCGCCCAGGTGCGGATGCTGCCCGGCATGCAGGTCAGTGACAACGTCGTCACCTACGAGGAGCAGATCCTCGACGCCGACCTGCCGTCCTCGATCGTCATCGGCGGCTCGGGCGCCATCGGCGTCGAGTTCGCCTACGTCATGAAGAACTTCGGCGTCGACGTCACCATCGTCGAGTTCCTCGACCGCATGGTGCCGACCGAGGACCCCGACGTGTCCAAGGAGCTGCTGCGTCAGTACAAGAAGCTCGGCGTCAAGGTCCTGCTGTCCACCGCCGTCAAGAACGTCGAGGACACCGGCTCCGGCGTGCGCGTCACGGTGGCCCCGGCCGCCGGGGGAGACGAGACCGTCCTCACGGCCGACAAGTTCCTCGCCGCCTTCGGCTTCGCCCCGCGCACCGAGGGCTACGGCCTCGAGTCCCTGGGCCTGCAGATGACCGAGCGCGGCGCCATCGCCGTCGACGGTCGCGGGCGCACGAGCGTGCCCACCGTGTTCGCCATCGGTGACGTCACGGCCAAGCTGATGCTGGCGCACACCGCCGAGGCCATGGGCGTCGTGGCCGCCGAGACCATCGCGGACGTCGAGACGATGGAGCTCAACTTCGACATGATCCCGCGGGCGACCTTCTGCCAGCCGCAGATCGCCTCGTTCGGCTACACCGAGGCGCAGGCCAAGGAGAGGGGTCACGACGTGAAGACGGCCAGCTTCCCCTTCTCGGCCAACGGCAAGGCACGCGGCATGGCCGAGGGCGTGGGCTTCGTCAAGATCGTCGCCGACGCGGAGCACAACGAGCTGCTCGGCGCCCACTTGATCGGGCCGGAGGTGACCGAGCTGCTGCCGGCGTTGACGCTCGCCCAGCAGTGGGACCTGACCGCGGACGAGGTGGCTCGCAACGTCTTCGCCCACCCGACGCTGAGCGAGGCCGTGAAGGAAGCCATCGAGGGCATCGCCGGGCACATGATCAATCTCTGAGCATCGGCTCCCCAGCCGACACAGCAGGACGCCCCCGCGGAATCCGCGGGGGCGTCCTGGGCTTGACGGTTGCTGCGACCGATCAGTACCAGTGCTTCCGTCCGCCGATGGCGCGACCCGTCGCGCCGAGCACGAAGAGCACGATGCCAACCACCAGGATGATGGCGCCGATGGTCACAAGGATGCTGAGGGACTTCACCAGAAGTCCGATGATCAGCAAGATGAGTCCGAGAACGATCATGGTGTCGCTTAGCTCCTTCAAGATGGGTTCCCCGAGCAACACAAGACATACCCACACCGCGGCCGTCTCCCAACGTCGCAATAGTCACAAAACGGTCACGCATCCCGGATGGGCCGATTAGGGCACCGCGATGGCCGCTGTTACGCTTGGAGACGCCGTTGACCGGCCGCGGATCGATAGCGCCCAGGTGGACATGCCCTGGAGCACCGCGCAACGAGAATGAGAAGGAGTCGGTTCATCCATGCCTTTGGACGCTGACGTGAAGAAGCAGATCATGACCGAGTACGCCACGGTCGAGGGCGACACCGGCTCGCCCGAGGTCCAGATCGCGATGCTGACGCAGCGCATCAAGGACCTGACCGAGCACTCTCGGGCCCACAAGCACGACCACCACAGCCGTCGTGGTCTCCTCCTGCTGGTCGGCCGCCGCAAGCGCATGCTGCGCTACCTCGAGGCGACCGACATCGAGCGCTACCGTTCGCTGATCAAGCGGCTCGGCCTGCGTCGATGAGTTCGTGACGAAAGGCGGTCACCGCGTCCTGCGGAGACCGCCTTTCGTCGTAGGTGCAGGCGCCCGACGTCCGTCGGTACCGCACCAGGGCCAGCCGGCCCGAAGAAGGAACCACGCACACAACGACGATGTGCGCGGCACATGAGAAAAAGAAAGCGAGGGCCCACATGGAGGGTCCAGACATCACCTTCGCCGAAGCCGTCATCGACAACGGCTCGTTCGGCACCCGCACCGTCCGCTTCGAGACGGGACGCCTGGCCAAGCAGGCCGGCGGCGCCGTCGCGGCGTACCTCGACGACGACACGATGCTGTTGTCCACCACGTCCGCCGGCAAGCAGCCGAAGGACCAGTTCGACTTCTTCCCGCTGACGGTCGACGTCGAAGAGCGCATGTACGCCATCGGCAAGATCCCCGGAAGCTTCTTCCGTCGCGAGGGTCGCCCCTCGACCGAGGCCGTGCTCACCTGCCGCCTCATCGACCGGCCGCTGCGCCCGACCTTCAAGAAGGGTCTGCGCAACGAGGTCCAGGTCGTCATCTCGGTGTTCTCGCTGAACCCCGACCACCAGTACGACGTGCTCGCCATCAACGCCGCGTCGGCCTCGACCCAGATCTCGGGTCTGCCGTTCTCCGGCCCCGTCGGCGGCGTGCGTGTGGCGCTCATCGACGGCCAGTGGGTCGCGTTCCCCAACTTCTCCGACGCCGAGCGCTCGGTGTTCGACATGGTCGTCGCCGGTCGCGTCGTCGGTGACGACGTCGMGATCATGATGGTCGAGGCCGAGTCGACCGAGTCGACGTGGGACCTTGTCAAGAACGAGGGCAAGCAGGCYCCGACCGAAGAGGTCGTCGCCGAGGGCCTCGAGGCCTCGAAGAAGTTCATCAAGGTGCTGTGCGAGGCCCAGGCCGAGCTCGCCGCCAAGGCCGCCAAGCCGGTGCAGGACTTCCCGATCTTCCTGGACTACCAGGACGACGTGTATGCCGCTGTCGAGGCCGCCGCGGCCGGTGACACCGCCGCCGCGCTGACCATCGCCGGCAAGTCCGAGCGCGAGGGCCGTCTCGACGAGGTCAAGGACGCCGTCAAGGCGCAGCTGGCCGAGCAGTTCTCCGGGCGTGAGAAGGAGATCTCCGCCGCCTTCCGCTCCGTGCAGAAGAAGCTCATCCGCGAGCGCATCCTGCGCGACAAGGTCCGCATCGACGGCCGTGGCCTCGCCGACATCCGCGCCCTGGGCGCCGAGGTCGAGGTGCTGCCGCGCGTGCACGGCTCGGCGATCTTCGAGCGTGGCGAGACCCAGATCATGGGTGTCACGACGCTCAACATGCTCAAGATGGAGCAGCAGCTCGACACCCTCTCGCCGGTGACGCGCAAGCGCTACATGCACAACTACAACTTCCCGCCCTACAGCACCGGTGAGACCGGCCGCGTCGGGTCGCCCAAGCGCCGCGAGATCGGTCACGGCGCGCTCGCCGAGCGGGCCCTCATGCCGGTCCTGCCGACGCGCGAGGACTTCCCGTACGCGATCCGTCAGGTGTCCGAGGCGCTCAGCTCGAACGGCTCGACCTCGATGGGTTCGGTGTGCGCCTCGACCCTGTCGCTGCTCAACGCCGGTGTGCCGCTGCGCGCCCCGGTCGCCGGCATCGCGATGGGCCTCGTGTCCGACACGGTCGACGGTGAGACGCGTTACGCCGCCCTCACCGACATCCTCGGTGCCGAGGACGCCTTCGGTGACATGGACTTCAAGGTCGCCGGGACCAAGGAGTTCGTCACGGCCATCCAGCTCGACACGAAGCTCGACGGCATTCCGGCGTCGGTCCTCGCCGGCGCGCTGACCCAGGCCCGTGACGCGCGGCTGCACATCCTCGACGTCATGGCCGAGGCCATCGACGTGCCCGACGAGATGAGCCCGTACGCCCCGCGCATCATCACGGTGAAGGTCCCCGTCGACAAGATCGGTGAGGTCATCGGCCCGAAGGGCAAGATGATCAACCAGATCCAGGACGACACGGGCGCCGACATCTCGATCGAGGACGACGGCACGGTGTTCATCGGTGCGGTCGACGGCCCCTCGGCCGAGGCGGCTCGCGCGGCGGTCAACGCCATCGCGAACCCGACGATGCCCGAGGTCGGGGAGCGCTTCCTCGGCACCGTCGTCAAGACGACGACCTTCGGTGCGTTCGTCTCGCTGCTGCCCGGCAAGGACGGCCTGCTGCACATCTCCGAGGTGCGCAAGCTCGTCGGCGGCAAGCGGATCGACAACGTCGACGACGTCGTCAAGATCGGCCAGAAGATCCAGGTCGAGCTCAAGGAGATCGACCCCCGCGGCAAGCTCAGCCTCGCGGCGGTCCTCCCCGAGGGTGAGGGCGGCRCCGGCACCGCCGACGCCGACTCGACCGAGGCTCCTGCCGAGGTCTGACCGACTCGTTCGGATCGCATGGACGGCCCGTCACCCCACCGGGGTGGCGGGCCGCTCGCATGCGCCGAGGGCAGGGGCGCTGGACGAGCAGGTCTCGGGGCGTGGCTGGGTTGTCGCTGCCCGGGAGGTCTCGTCCTCGAGGAGGTCGGAGGCGCGAGCGTCGCGCTCGTCGCTTCGCACCCAATCGAGGAAGACCGCAGCGATGATCCGGAGTCCGACCGACCCGGCCACGGCAAGCAGAGCCCCGCCGCCCAGTTTCTGGTCGAGGAGCGGGTCGAGGCCGCTGACGCCACGACGACGGCGTAGAGCACGATGCGCCCCGCCGCCGGTCGTGAGCCGGCCCCGGCGGCGTGTCGCACGAGGAGGACGTAGGGCACCACCGCGAGCAGGCACCGCGCCAAGCCCTCGGGGTCGGGCGTCCACGCCGTGAGCAGGTCGCTCGGGGTGAGGTGCTCACCGCTGGGGGCGCCGCCCCACCTGCCGTGCGGACGCCGCCGTCGTCATCGGGTGTTCCCCGTGTGGCCGAGCGAGAAACGGCCGGGCTGGGGCCAGACGAGCAGCCCGTGGGGGCCCGCGTCGGTCGGGATCCGCGCGATGAGGTGACCGTCGCGGGTGTCGATGACGTAGACCTCCGCGCTGTAGCGCCCGCTCAGCCACAGCTGCGAGCCGTCGGCGGTGACCCCGCCCATGTCGGGAGTGGCGTGGCCCGGCAGCTTCCACGTCGTCGTGGGTCGGTCGGTCGCGGCGTCGAAGACGGTGATCGATCCCTCGTCGCGGTTGGAGACGAACAGGCGGCGCGCGTCCCGGGAGGGGTAGATGCCGTGGGCGCCCATGCCGGTCTGTACGAAGTGGTCGTAGGTGAAGGTCGCCGAGTTGATGAACCACACGCCGTTGCGCAGCATGTCGGCCACCATGAACCATCGGCCGTCCGGCGTCAGCCGCACGTCCTGCGGCATCGCCGTGGCGCCCTTGGCGAGCTCGTTCCGTGGACCGCCCATGCTGCTGTTCGGGGGCGTCGCGCCCGGCGTCTTCACCTGGTTGAGGTCGATGACCTTCTCCACGCGGGTGGCCGCGGCGTCGACGACGACGAGACGGCCGCTGAACTCGCAGCTGGCGACGAACGTGTTCAGGTCGGCGGTGAAGTCGGCGTGGTTGACGCCCGCGCAGGTCGGCACGGACAGCGACCGCACGAGCTTCATCGTGTGCGCGTCGCGGACGTCGATGGCCCGGAACCGCGAGGCCATGACGAGGGCGTACTTGCCGTCCGGGGTGAAGTAGAGGTTGTACGGATCGCGGACGGCGACGGGCCGGCCGACCTCCCCGGTGGCCGGGTCGATGGGAGTGAGGGCATCGCCCTTGTCAGAGTTGACCCACAGGCGGGTCATGTCCCACGTGGGCACGACGTGCTCGGGCGAGCTCGGGACCCGGACGTGCTTGAGGACGTGCCGCGTGTCGGGGTCGATCACCTCGAGCGTGCCCGCCACCTGGTTCGGCACGTAGATCAGTCGCTTGGCGTGCAGCGCCGCGCCGGTGAGCGCGTTGGCGCCGGTGTGCGCATAGGGCCCCTCGACCGCCTGCGTCGTCGTGGCGGACTGCTGCTGGGCGTCACTCGTCGCGGTGGTGGTGGACGGCGTGATGGGACGTGACGTCCGGATGACCGAGGTCTGGGCCTCCGTGCCCGTCTGCGGGCTCGTGCACCCGCTGACCGCGACGGAGAGCAGGACGGCAGCGCCCACCACGAGAACGCGGGTGCGGCCCGCTCGTGCCCTGATCATGCGACCAACCTAGTCATCGTGACGGCGTGGAGCCCCCGCGCGGCAAGACCGGCGAGGACGGTCGGCAGGGCCTCGATGGTTCCGGCGTGCCCGAGGTGCAGGCTGACGATGGACCCGGCGCGCACGGCGTCGAGCGTTCGCGCCGCCACGGCTGCGGAGCCCGGGTCCTGGTAGTCCGCCGGGTCGACGTCGTAGGAGATGCAGCGCGCGTAGCCGCTGGCACGGGCGGCCGCCCTGATGGTGGGTGTCGAGGTGGGCGTCCCCGAGGGGCGGAACAGGTACGGGGAGGACCCGTCGATCGCGGCGACGGCCTTCGCGCCCTTCTCGATCTCGGCCGTGGCCGCGGMCGACGACAGCCGGGGGAGTGTCTGGTGCGACCACGTGTGGTTGCCGAGGTCATGGCCTGCAGCGACGATGGCGCGACCGAGCTCGGGGTGGTCCGAGAGCCACGTGCCCACGGCGAAGACCGTCACGTGGGCACCGTGGTCGCCGAGGATCTGGAGCGCGCGGTGCGTCAGCGCCGGGTCGCCCGCACCGTGGAAGGTCAGGGCCAGCGCGGGGACCGACGAGCTGCCCTGTCGGACATCGTCGCCCGGGGTGCGCAGCACCGCAGGAACCGACTGCGCCTGCGCCGCGGAGGTGGTCGCTGCCGACGTCCGGGGCGCGGAGGCCGACGACGGAGCGGAGCCTGTCGGGCTCCCCGGGGTCGCGGTCGAGGAGGGCGTCGGCCCGTCGACCGGGGAATCGTTCGTCGAGCAGGCAGCGAGGCCGAGGCCGACGGCGGAGGCCAGGCCTCCGCCGATCAGCGCCCGGCGACCGACGACAGGAGGCTCTTCAGGCACCGGAGCATCATGGCCCAACGTGCTGAAGGTCGGCTGGGACCACGCCGTGCGGCCCCGCGCTCCGGCGTCCGGTCCCGGCGTACAGGTAGAGGTTGCCATCGCTCGTGCGCTGTGCGACGAGGTCAGCACGCTGGTCCCCGTTGAAGTCTGCGACGCCCACGACGGCGTTGAAGATGTTCCCGCCGCGACCGACGACCTCCACGCCGAGGGCCAGCGCCCCCGCTCCGTTGCCGGCGTACAGCCGCAGGGATCCGGAGCTCAGCGGGCGAGCACGTCGTTGCGCCGGTCACCCGTGTGCGTCGCGCGGCCGGCTCCCCGAGGCGGATGTGACGCACGAGTCCGTATGCCGTGTGCCCCGCCTCCGGGGCCGAGTCGGCTCGTTAGGCTGGCCGGGTGAGCGACACGACACCCCAGCCGTCCCGCGACACCAAGGTCGCCGTCATCGGAGCGAACGGCCGGATGGGGTCCGAGGCGGCGCGAGCCGTCGAGGGCGCTCGCGGACTGTCCCTCGTCGGCGCCTACGGTTCCGGCGACGACCTCGGCGACCTCGGTGGGGCGGAGGTCGCCGTCGAGCTGACAGTCCCCGGCGCCTCCCCGGCCAACGTCGCCCACTGCGTCGAGCGGGGCGTTCACGTCGTCGTCGGCACCACCGGGTGGGACGACGCGCGGCTCGAGATCCTACGCGCCCAGCTCGCCGACGCGCCTCCCGCTGCGACCGGCGCCGGCGTCGGAGTCCTCATCGCGCCGAACTTCGCCATCGGGGCGCTGCTCATGATGTCGTTCGCTGCCAAGGCTGCTCCCTTCTTCGAGTCGGTGGAGGTCATCGAGCTGCACCACCCGGACAAGGTGGACGCCCCGTCCGGGACCGCCGCGCGCACCGCAGCGATGATCGGGCAGGCACGGTCCGCGGCCGGGTGCACACCTCCGCCGGACGCGACGACGCACGACCCCGACGGGGCCCGCGGCGCCCGGGTGGACGGCATACCCGTGCACTCCGTCAGGTTGCGCGGGCTCACGGCCCACCAGGAGGTGCTGCTCGGCAACGCGGGGGAGATGCTGACGCTGCGACACGACTCGTTCGACCGGGCCAGCTTCATGCCGGGCGTCATCGCTGCGGTGCGCGCGGTCGGGGACCACCCCGGACTGACGGTCGGGCTCGAGCACTACCTCGGCCTGGCCTGAGCCGGCTCGAGCACCGGTCGAGTCTGTCGTGGCCATCCCCAAGGTCGTTCTCTTCTACGCGTTCCGTCCGCTCGTTGACCCTGATGCCGTGCGCCTGTGGCAGCGCGACCTCTGCGAGGGTCTGGGCCTGCGCGGCCGGATCCTGTTGTCCCCACAAGGGATCAACGCGACGGTCGGCGGGGACGTGACCGTCCTCAAGACCTACGTCCGCAAGACGCGGGAGTATGCGCCGTTCGGCGACATCGACGTGAAGTGGAGTGACGGGACCCGGCTGGACGACGGCGGGCGCAGCTTGGACTTTCCGCGACTGGTCGTCAAGGTCCGTGAGGAGCTCGTGTCCTTCGGGGTGCCTGACGAGGTCGTGGTGGACGCGCACGGGGTCGTCGGTGGCGGCACCCGGCTGCGCCCCGAGGAGCTCGATGCCCTCGTCGCCGAGCGCGGGGACGAGGTCGTGCTCTTCGACGGGCGCAACGCCGTCGAGGCACAGGTCGGGCGCTTCCGCGGCGCGGTCGTGCCGGACATCCGGCGCACGAGCGACTTCGTCCGCGAGCTGGACGACGGTCGCTGGGACGACCTCAAGGGCCGTCCGGTCGTCACCTACTGCACGGGCGGCATCCGGTGCGAGGTCCTGACGAGCCTCATGCGCTCGCGAGGCTTCGAGGAGGTCTACCAGCTCGACGGCGGCATCGTGCGCTACGGCGAGCAACGCGGCGACCGGGGTCTCTGGGAGGGGCACCTCTACGTCTTCGACGAGCGGATGACCGTGGGCTTCAGCGATGACGCCGTCCACCGTGCCGCCTGCCACGTCTGCGGGACGCCCACGAGCGGGATGCACAACCGCGAGGACCTGCCGGGGCGGCCGCTCCAACCGGTGTGCCAGGCCCACGCCTGATCCCGGCCGTGACCCGATGGGCACTCGATGCTCGAGTGTGCAGTTYCCTGCGGGTCCGGGTGTGGGGAAGTGGGAACTCGATGSTCGAGTGYGCAGTTCCCTGCGGGTCCGGGTGTGGGGAAGTGGGMACTCGATGSTCGAGTGTGCAGTTCCYTGCGGGTCCGGGTGGTGGGGAGTTGGGCACTCGATGGTCGAGTGCGCAGTTCCCGACGCGTCAGTCGTCGAGCAGCTCGGCCGGGGCGCGCATCCGCCAGGCGTCGGTCACGAGCTCGGCGAGCCGGTCGACGTCCACACGCTCGAGCCACACCATGACCAGCGGCAGGCCGTCGTAGGAGGGCGTCGTGAAGAAGAGGTCGGGCTCACCCAGCACGAGGGCCTGCTTCTCGGCCTCGTCACCCACGAAGAGCACCGCGATGTCGGTCCGGATGACGCGCCGCCGACCCGGCACGCGCTCGGGGTAGGACCAGACGAAACCCTTGTTGCCGACCCGGAAGTCGAATCCCGCGCTGTCGATCTCCTCGGCGCCGGGCCGTGCGAGGGCCAGCCGGCGCACATCGTCGGCGTCGGCCACGGCTCAGGCCCAGCCCAGGGCGCGCAGGAGCGCCGCCGTCGCAGCCCCGAGGGCCACCACGACGATGAACGGCGCGCGCAGCAGCAGCGCCACGACGGCGACGGCCACGGCGGCCGCGCGCGCGTCGAGCACGAGGACGCCGCCCGGACCGGTGAACGCCTGGGTCGCGACGAGGGCGGCCAGCAGCGCGATGGGCAGGGCTGCCGTGATGCGTCGCACTCGCGGCGCATCGAGCAGCTGTGCCGGCACGAGGTGACCGGCGAGCTTGAGCCCGAAGGCGATTGCGGCTGCGAGGAGCAGCGCGGTCCAGAGGTTCACGTCTGCTCCCGCCGCGGCGTTCGCCAGGCGAGCAGCGCGGCGGCCGCCGCCGCGACGACGGGTATGCCGGGTGGCATCGTCGGCGACAGCACGACCGCCACGACGGCGCCGACGATCGCGATCGCCACCGCGTCCCGGTGGCGCAGGCGCGGCCAGAGCAGGGCGGTGAACGCAGCGCACGCCGCGGCGTCGAGACCGAAGGTGCGCGGGTCCCCGATGAGGTTGCCGATGAGGGCACCGGCGAGCGTGGCGAGGTTCCACAGCACGAAGACCGTGGCGCCGGTGAGCCAGAAGCCCAGCCGGGACGTGCGCTCGTCGTCCTGGGCCACGGCGACGGCGGTCGACTCGTCGATGGTCAGGTGCGCCGCGGCGACGCGACGGGGCCCGCGCACGCCGAGCAGGTGGGTCAGCTCGAGGGCGTAGAGACCGTTGCGGATCCCGAGCATCGAGGACGCGGCGATCGCGGCCGGGGCCGCGTGCAGGCCGTTCGCGATGATGCCGACGAAGGCGAACTGCGAGCCGCCGGTGAACATCAGCAGGGAGAGGGCCATCGCCTGCCACGTGTCGAGCCCGGCCGTGACGGCGAGCGCACCGAAGCTGACGCCGTAGGCGCCGGTGGCCACGCCCACGGACAGGCCCTGGCGCACGACCGCGCGCCGCACCCCCGGGTCGGCTCGGCCGAAGTCTGGCGCCGAGGTCACGCCGGCTCCGTGTCCTCGCGGTCCTCGCCGTCCTCGCTGTCGATGACGGCCGCCGACAGGCGGATCTCACCGGTGGTGCCGCCGTCCTGCGACACGACGCGCTCGCGGCGCGCACCGTCGGCCACCATGCCGGCGGCGGTGAGGAAGCCTCGGGTGGCATCGTCGCCCGCCAGCACCCAGGCGGCGAGCTCGGACCGCCCGCGGCCGCGGGTCGTGTCGACCACGGCGTGCAGCAGGCGTGAGCCGTGCCCCTGGCGGCGGGCCTCCGGGTGCACGCCGAGCACGAGCAGCTCGGCCGTGCAGGCGTCCGCGTCGCCGTCGTCAGAGGCCCCGACCGCGGCGAACCCGACGACCTGCTCGCCGGCACACGCCACGAGCAGCACACCGTCGCCGGACTGGTCGCCCTCGAGCGTCGCCCGCCAGGCGTTCGCGAACGCCCGTGGCTCGAACGTGGCAAGGACCTCAGGAGCGAGCACAGCGGCATACGCCTCCCGGAAGACGACGGCCTGGACGAGGCCCACGGCGGGGGCGTCGCTGACCCGGGCGATGCGGACGCTGGCGTCGGCCACCGGGCCGGGCTCGTGCGCGTGTCCGTGGTCGTGTCCGTGGTCGTGCGGGTGGGGCGTCTGCTCGTCGTGTGCCACCCCGGCATCCTCTCAGGCGGCGAGGACGCCCTTCCCCAGCCAAGGCACCCCGGCTTTGGACGCCCCCGGCCCCATCTCGCATACTGGACTCATGCATGGCAACGACGTCATCGACCCGAACGAACCGCTGAACGCGGCCGAGACCGACGCCTACGACGCGTCGGCGGCGCACGACGACCGGCGAGACACGGTCGGGGACGACTTCGACGCCCTCATCGCGGCGGACCAGCGCATCGAACCGCGCGATGCGATGCCCGACACGTACCGCGAGACCCTGATCCGGCAGATCGCCCAGCACGCGCATTCCGAGATCATCGGCATGCAGCCCGAGGGCAACTGGATCACCCGCGCCCCGTCGCTGCGCCGCAAGGCGATCCTCATCGCCAAGGTCCAGGACGAGGCCGGCCACGGGCTCTACCTCTACTCGGCCGCCGAGACCCTCGGCATCGACCGGCAGGAGCTGCTCGAGCGGCTCCACGACGGCAAGCAGAAGTACTCCTCGATCTTCAACTACCCGACGCTGACGTGGGCCGACTGCGGCGCCATCGGCTGGCTCGTCGACGGCGCGGCGATCATGAACCAGGTGCCGCTCTGCCGCTGCTCCTACGGGCCCTACGCCCGCGCCATGGTCCGGGTCTGCAAGGAGGAGTCCTTCCACCAGCGGCAGGGCTTCGAGATCCTCTGGAACCTCATGCGCGGGACCGAGGCGCAGCGGGCGATGGCCCAGGACGCCGCCGACCGGTGGTGGTGGCCCGCGCTCGCGATGTTCGGCCCGCCCGACACCGGCGAGGCCGCCACCAAGGGCGGTCACACCGAGCAGTCGATGGCGTGGGGCATCAAGCGGTTCAGCAACGACGACCTGCGCCAGAAGTTCGTCGACATGATGGTCCCGCAGGCCGAGAAGCTGGGAATCGTCCTGCCCGACCCCGACCTGCGCTGGAACGAGGAGCGCGGCCACTGGGACTTCGGCGAGATCGACTGGGACGAGTTCTGGCAGGTGCTCCGCGGTGACGGCCCGTGCAACGCCGAGCGCATCGAGCACCGCCGCCGGGCCCACGACGAGGGCGCCTGGGTCCGCGAGGCCGCCAACGCGTACGCCGCCAAGCACGCCGCCAAGCACGAGGAGAGTGCCGCGTGAGCGGAGTCGACACCACGAGCCCGACGGCGCCGGCGCCACCCGTGACACCGGCCGAGCGGAGCTGGCCGCTGTGGGAGGTCTTCGTCCGCGGGAAGCGTGGACTGTCGCACGTGCACGTGGGCTCCCTCCACGCGCCGGACGCCGAGCTCGCCCTGCGCAACGCGCGCGACGTCTACACCCGCCGCCAGGAGGGCGTCTCGATCTGGGTCGTCAAGGCCGATGACGTCACGGCGAGCAGCCCGTCCGAGAAGGACTCGTTCTTCGACCCGGCCGGCGACAAGATCTACCGTCACCCGACGTTCTACGACGTGCCCGAGGATGTCGAGTACCTATGAGCACCCCACAAAGTTCACCGCTGCCGGGTGCCGCCGAGAACACCGGCGCCGCTCCCGACGCCAAGCCGTATGCCGCCTACCTCCTCGGCCTCGCCGACGACGCGATGGTCTACGCGCAGCGTCTCGGCGAGTGGATGACGAACGCCCCGCAGATCGAGGAGGACATGGCGCTCGGCAACATCGCGCTCGACCTCCTCGGACAGGCGCGCGGGCTCTACCCCTACATCGGCTCGATCGACGACACCGGTCGCAGCGAGGACGACTACGCCATGCAGCGTGACGAACGCGAGTGGCACAACGTCCACCTCGTCGAGCAGGAGCGCGGCGACTTCGCAGACGAGATGGCCCGCTTGCTGTGGTTCTCGGCCTACCAGGTCGAGCTCCACACGGCCCTGACCGGCTCGGCCGACGACGTCGTCGCGGGCGTCGCGGGCAAGGCGCTCAAGGAGGTGCGCTACCACCTCGACCACGCCTCGCTCTGGGTCGTGCGCCTCGGTGACGGGACCGAGGAGTCCTCCCGCCGCATGCAGGCCGCCCTCGAACGCGTCCTGCCCTACCTCGCGGAGCTCTTCGACGACGACGAGGCGTCCGTGCTCGCCGCACGTCTCGGCGCGGGCGTGCTGCCCTCGGCCCTGCACGGGGCTGTCGTCGACCGGGTCGCGCGGGTCGTCGAGCAGGCGACGCTGACCCTGCCCGACGGTTCACGGTGGCGCTCGCGGGGCGGTCGTGCCGGCATCCACTCGCGGCCGATGGGCTACCTCCTCGCCGAGATGCAGCACATCGCACGCTCCCATCCCGGCGCGACGTGGTGAGTGCCGTGGCGGTGGAGTCCGCTGTCGCACAGGCGATCTCGCGCATCCCCGACCCCGAGGTGCCGGTCATCAGCATCGCCGAGCTCGGCATCCTCCGTGCGATCGAGGTCGACGAGCAGGCGCACACCGTCGCGGTGACGATCACGCCCACCTACAGCGGGTGCCCCGCCATGGAGGCCATCGCGTCCCGCATCGTCTTCGAGTCCGCCCGCCAGGGGTATGCCGCCGACGTGCGCACCCGGCTGTCGCCGGCGTGGACGACCGACTGGATGAGCGACGAGGGCCGAGCGGCCCTGCAGCGCTTCGGGATCGCGCCGCCCGGGCCGGTTCCGACGGGCGAGTCGTACGGCCCGGTCGCCGTGACCCTCAGCCGTCATGTCGTCGCCTGCCCACACTGCGGGTCCACCGACACCTCCGAGATCGCCCACTTCGGTTCGACCGCCTGCAAGGCCCTGCGCCGGTGCAACGCGTGCCTCGAACCCTTCGACGAGTTCAAGGCCATCTGAATGACCGACGTCACCACCCCGGCCGCGGCCGACCTCTCATCGACCGCGCCGACCAGCTCGGCCGCGCGCCACCGGGCGCGCTTCCATCCGCTCGCCGTCTCCTCGGTCGAGCGGCTGACGGAGGACGCCGTCGCCGTGACCTTCGCCGTCCCCGAGGACCTCGTCGAGGAGTTCGCCTTCGAGCCCGGGCAGCACCTGACGCTGCGCGCGACGATCAACGGCGACGACGTGCGCCAGTCCTACTCGATCTGCCAGTCACGTCGCGCCGATCCCGCCGGGCGTCGACTCCGGGTCGCGGCGGCGCGGGTGCCCGAGGGCCGGATGTCGAACTGGCTCAACGACGCCGTCGTGCCCGGCGACGTCGTCGAGGTCATGACTCCACAGGGGTCCTTCACGTGCGCGCCCCGGTCGGACGGCATACGCCATCACGTCGCCATCGCGGCGGGCTCCGGCATCACACCGGTGCTCTCGCTGCTGACGAGCGCCCTGGAGGACGAGCCCGGTTCGCGCGCGACGCTGCTCTTCGGCAACCGGCGCACGAGCTCGATCATGTTCCTCGAGGAGCTCGAGGACCTCAAGAACCGCTTCCCGGGCCGCTTCCACCTGATCAACGTGCTGTCCCGCGAGGCCCAGGACGTCGAGCTCTTCCACGGCCGCCTCGACACCGAGCGGCTCACCGCGATCTTCGACTCGCTGCTGCCGGTCGGGTCCGTCGACGAGTGGTACCTCTGCGGGCCGTTCGGCATGGTCACCGGGGCCGAGGCGCTGCTCACGGGGCGCGGCGTCGACACGCGCCACATCCACCACGAGATCTTCCACGTCGACGACGGCACCGAGCCCCGGCGCACGGTCGTCGTCGATGCCGGTGCGCCGCCCGAGGCCACCGTCACGGTCAACCTCGACGGCCGCTCGACGGTCATCCCGATGCCGAGCCGCGAGGAGACGATCCTCGACGCGACGCTGCGGGCCCGGCCCGACGCCCCGTTCTCGTGCACGAACGGCGTGTGCGGCACGTGTCGCGCGCGTCTCGTCTCGGGGGAGGTGCGGATGGATCGCAACTACGCGCTCGAGCCCGAGGAGGTCGCAGCGGGCATCGTGCTCGCCTGCCAGAGCCACCCGGTCACCGAAGCGGTCAGCCTCGACTACGACGCCTGACCGCCGCCACGCCCTCGTGTGTGCACCTGGTGGGGTCAGGACCCCGCCGGATGCACACGGCCGGTTCAGGCCGCCGCTCCGAGTCCGACTGCGCAGTCTCGTCGACGGCAGGGCCGCACCGATCCGGTCCATCCGCGCAGCTGCAGCAGGGCGCCCACCTCGTCGGCCAGTTCGCACGGCGTCACGGCCACATCGTTCCAGAAGACCCGCGCGGTGAGTCGGCCCTCGCGAGCGGCAGCCCGGTCCCGGACGCCGTCTCGGACCCGGCCCGCCCAGCCTTCGTGCCCCAGGCGTCCGTCGACCTCCAGGACGAGCTGTTGCGCCTCGAACAGGTTGTCGCAGCGGCGGTCCTGGCCGAGGACGGCCTGCCGCGTCGCGGTCGGCAGGCCGTGCGCCCGCTCGACGTCGCGGATGTAGCGGATCTCCGCCGCTGACTCGGCACCGGAGCCGATGTCGCCCTGGCACTCGCGCAGGAGGGCGCCGTGCGGCTGGCCCGGACGGGACGCCAGTGCTGCGCTGAGTCTGGCCTCGGTGGTCAGCTGCTGCTGGCACGCGCGCGCAACCTGGGCGAGCACCCGGTCCACCGGATCGCGCGCCTGCACCTCGAGGACGCTGTGCTCGACCGTCGTCCGGTGCGGCCACGCCGACGCGTGAACCCGTTCCTCGAAGTGCCGGGTGCGGGTGACCCGGATGCCCTCGCGGACGGGCGCACGCCGGTCGGCGGGGACGATGAGGTGCAGGACATGGGGCTCGTGGCGCTCCAAGCCCCAGGCGAAACGCGCACTGGCGCCGGACAGCGCGACCAGTCCGCCGACCGACAGGAGCGCACCCACGGCACGGACCTCCCAGTCGTCTCGGCCGGGAGTGGTGAGGTAGACGCCGGGATGAACCGCTGCCCATCGTCCCGAGGCCACCGCCCAGCGAAGGGCTTCGACGCCGATTCCTGCGGTCAGCGCCTGGCTCCGGGTGACGAGACCGGCCTGACCGAGCACCCGCGCGCGCAGCCGCGGTGACTGCTCGATGAACCGGTCGGCGCGCATCCGGCCATGGTCGCGGCGAGGAGCCCTGTCGCGTCTCAGTCCTCCACAGGTCGTCCTTCGGGCCGGTGCTGTGTGCACCTGGCGGGGTCAGGACCCCACCGGATGCACACGCGGAGCGGCATACGGCGGCATACGGCGGCGCGCGGCGGGGGGATGCCGGTGGCGCGGGCTAGGCTGCCAGCGTGCGGCAGTATCTCGATCTCCTCGACCACGTCCTGACCCACGGCCAGGAGAAGTCCGACCGGACCGGCACGGGCACCCTCAGCGTCTTCGGCCACCAGATGCGCTTCGACCTCGCCGACGGCTTCCCGGCGATGACGACGAAGAGGCTGCACCTGCGCTCGATCATCGGTGAGCTGCTGTGGTTCCTGCGCGGCGACACCAACGTGCGCTGGCTCCAGGAGCGCGGCATCTCGATCTGGGACGAGTGGGCCGACCCCGCCACCGGCGACCTCGGCCCCATCTACGGCTACCAGTGGCGCTCGTGGCCGACGCCCGACGGCCGCCGCGTCGACCAGATCGGCAAGGTCATCGAGCAGATCCGCACCAACCCCGACAGCCGCCGCCTCATCGTCTCGGCGTGGAACGTCGCCGACGTCGACGACATGGCCCTGCCGCCCTGCCACACGATGTTCCAGTTCTACGTCTCGCCGCAAGGGCCTGACGGCCGCCGGCGCCTCTCGTGCCAGCTCTACCAGCGCAGCGCCGACATCTTCCTCGGCGTGCCCTTCAACATCGCGAGCTACGCGCTGCTGACCCAGATGGTCGCGCAGCTGACCGGCCTCGAGCCCGGCGAGTTCGTGCACACGCTCGGAGACGCCCACCTCTACCTCAACCACCTCGACCAGGCCCGGCTGCAGCTGACCCGCACGCCGCACCCGCTGCCGACGATGCGCATCACGCCCGGCAAGACGAACATCGACGACTTCGACCTCGACGACTTCCAGCTGCTCGACTACGTCGCCGAGCCGGGTATCAAGGCACCCATCGCCGTCTGAACCACGTCCGTCTGGGAGCCTTGGCGCCATGACGACTGCCTGGCCGAACGTGACGATGATCGCCGCCGTCGGGCGCAACGGGGTCATCGGCGACGGCCTGACCATGCCGTGGCACCTCTCGGAGGACCTCAAGTTCTTCAAGCGCACGACGATGGGCCACCCGATGGTCATGGGTCGGCGGACCTTCGACTCGATGGGTGCGCTGCCCGGTCGGCGCAGCATCGTCGTCACCCGGCAGCCGGACTGGGCCGCACCCGGCGTCGAGGTCGCGCACTCCCTGCCCGACGCGCTCGACCGCGTCGCCGACGCCGAGCAGGTCTTCGTCGTCGGCGGCGGAGAGGTCTACCGCCAGGCGATGGCGTATGCCGTCCGCCTCCTCGTGACCGAGGTCGACCAGTCCCCGGACGGCTCCGTCACCTTCCCGCAGATCGACCCCGCCGACTGGACCGAGACGGCGCGGGACGAGCACCCCGGCTTCGCCTGGGTCACCTACGAGCGGCGCCGGTGACACGGCATACGCACGCTGCCGAAAAACCTCAGCTGGCGCTGTAACGCCCGTCGACCCCCTGCGATGTAGGGAGTGGCGAGGCACTACTCGGACCCCCGAGCGAGTAGTGCCTCGCCGCTTGTGTCCTCGTGACCGGCCGGCTGGCACGCCCGAGGTGGGCGCGGCGCCGAGCGTGAGGGCACGGGCGCTAACCTTGGCGCATGGTTGACGCACCCGCCCTCGGACGTGTCCTCTCGGCGATCGTCACGCCCATGCGGCCCGACGGCTCGATCGACCTCGACGCCGCCCAGCGGGTCGCGGCGCACCTCGTCGACTCGGGGCACGACGGCCTCGTCGTCTCGGGCACGACCGGCGAGTCGCCCACGACCTCGGCGGACGAGAAGGACGAGCTGCTCCGCGCCGTCATCGGCGCTGTCGGAGACCGGTGCGTCATCATCGCCGGCGCCGGCAGCAACGACACCGCCAAGAGCGTCGAGTCGGTGCGCCTGGCCCAGAAGGCCGGTGCGGACGCGGTCCTGGCCGTCACGCCGTACTACAGCAAGCCTCCGCAGGCTGGGCTCGTCGCCCACTTCACGGCGCTCGCCGACGCCAGCGACCTGCCCGTCATGGTCTACGACATCCCGGGCCGCTCGGGCACCGCCATCGCCCGCGAGACCTATCTGCGCATCGCGGAGCACGACCGCATCACCGCGGTGAAGGACGCCCGCGGCGACCTCTGGTTCGCCGGCGAGATGATGCAGGAGACCGGCCTCGACTGGTACYCCGGCGACGACGCGATGAACCTGGCGCACTTCGTCAACGGCGCCGTCGGCTTCGTCGGCGTCACGTCGCAGGTCGCACCCGGCGCCTACCGCGAGATGGCCGACGCCGTCGTCGCCGGACGCTGGGACGACGCCCGCGCGGTGCACCGTCGCCTCGTCCCGCTCGTCAACGCCGTCATGAACGTCACCCAGGGCGCCATCATGGCCAAGGCCGGCCTGACCGCCCAGGGACTCATCGACTCGCCGGCCGTGCGGCTGCCGCTCGTGCACGCAGACGACGAGCAGACCCGGCT